>DASPWV010000336.1:0-13624 GCA_035637635.1 Vicinamibacterales bacterium
TCTCTGCCGGTGCGCACCGCGACGCGTTCGCGCGGGCGGATGCTTGCTTCCGGCGGCAGATTTCTTCGGGGCGACGCTGGCAGGACGTGAAGTGAGCCGCAGATGTCCGCAGATGGGCCGCAGATGTCCGCAGATAGGCCGCAGATGTCCGCAGATGTCCGCAGATGTACGCAGATAGCCGCAGATAGAGTCGCAGATGAGCGCAGATGAAACGCAGCTACCCGACGAGATGTCGCGTGTCCTGTCGCTGCTCTCGCATGAGATGCGCGGTCCTCTCGGAGTGATACGCGGATATCTTCGCTTCATCGAACAATCCGACGAGCCGCTGTCGGAGCGGACGGAAAACGCCATTGCCGCCGCTTTGCGCGCCAGCGCTCGCCTCGCAGACTTGCTCGACGAGGCGAGCTTGGTGGCGCACCTGCGTCTCGGCGACGTGCCGATTGACCGGGCACGCATGGCGCTCGCGGCGCTCGTCGAATCTGGCGTAACACGGGCATCACTGCCGAAAGAAACAGTCGCGTTCGACGCTGCGTCGCTGCCCGACGTATGCGTGGAGGTTGATCACGAGCGGATGTCGGCGGCAGTCGCGACCCTCATCGAGGTGACGGCTCGATCGCAAAGTGATCGGGCCGTTGTGCGGATCGAAGGTGAACAGCTTGTGATCGGAGACGAGCCCACGGTTCGATTGCGGATCATCGCGCCCGTCGCACACGACTTGGCGATATCAGAGATGGAGCTGAACGTCGTGCGCGGCGGATTCGGGCTGGCTGTTCTGCTGGCGGCGATGGTCGTCACGGCACATTGGGGCAGCGTGCGCGAGCTCTATGCCGGCGATCGCCGAATCGGAGTCCTCCTGGCATTGCCGATCATGTAGCGTCGGCCGCCATGCTCGTCTCAATCATTATCCCCGCACGTCCGGGCGAGCCGGCATTGCCCGTCTCGTCGCGCAGCTCGTTCCGCGACGAGGTCGAAGTGATCGTCGCGTTCAAGGGACCGTTGGATGCCGATGCGAGCAAGGTCCGGGACGCTCGTCCCGACATCCGGTGGCTTCACGGCACTCGCGCCCGCGGCTTTCAATTGAATCAGGGCGCTGCGTGTGCGAGTGGCCGGTGGCTGTGGTTCGTCCACGCCGACAGCGTGCTGCCGTTGGACTGGTACGCCGCGTTTCGCGAAGTCGACGCGATCGATCGAGTGGTCGGCGGCAGCTTCGCGTTTCGTCTGGACTCGGCCGCATGGCAGGCGAGGGTCCTCGAGCGCGGCGTCCGCTGGCGTGTCCGTTGGCTGGGTTTGCCGTATGGCGATCAGGGCCTCTTCGTGCGCCGCTCCGTGTTCGACGAAATGGGCGGGTTTGCCGACCTTCCGCTCATGGAAGATGTCGATTTCGTTCGGCGACTGAAGCCCTACGGCGTCCTTCGGCATCTAACGGTTGGATTGACCACGTCGGCGCGCAGATGGGAGCGGGAGGGCTGGTGGACGCGCAGCGCGCGAAACCTGCTGTTGTTGGGTCTTTACGAGCTTGGCGCGCCGCCCGGCTGGCTCGCCAGGCGCTATTATCGTACGTAGCGGTTGCCGTCGCACGTAGGGTTGGACCTTTAAGAGGTCCGCGACGTGGGCTGGAATCCTACGTAGCCGCATCCGTACGCAACGCGGACGTTGGCCCAACGCGGCAGCCGCCCGGGGGCTTGAACCCGCGAAAGGCTTTGCACATGCTCATCAAGAAGTCTCCTGATATCCGCGAATCCGAAGTGACACCGCGCGATGTCTACGTACGCCGGCGCGAGTTTCTCAAGGTCGCCGGCAGCACCGCGCTGGCTGTGACCGCGGCCGGCGCCATTGGCGGCGTCCTGACCGGTTCAACCGATGCGGACGCGCAGAATCCCAATGCGCAGAAGCTGACGAACTTGAAAAAGAGCCCGTTCAGCACGAACGAGAAGCTGAACTCGTACAAGGACGCGACGACCTACAACAACTTCTACGAGTTCGGTCTCGACAAGGGCGATCCCGCGCGATATGCGGGTTCGCTTCGACCGCGGCCATGGTCCGTTGTTGTCGAAGGGCAGTGCGCGAAACCCGGTACGTACAACGTCGAAGACATCATGAAGTGGTTCCCGCTCGAGGAGCGCATCTATCGTTTGCGCTGTGTCGAAGCATGGTCGATGGTGATTCCCTGGATCGGCTTTCCGCTGAGCGACTTCATCAAGCGTTTCGAGCCGTCGTCGAAAGCGACATACGTGAAGTTCACGACGCTGCTCGATATGAAACAGATGCCGGGACAAACCGAGCCGGTGCTGCGATGGCCGTACGTCGAAGGCTTGCGGATGGACGAGGCGATGCACCCACTTGCGCTTCTCGCGGTCGGTCTGTACGGCGAGGTCCTACCCAACCAGAACGGCGCGCCTATTCGGCTGATCGTTCCGTGGAAGTACGGCTTCAAGGGCATCAAATCCATCGTTCGTGTGAGCTTCGTCGAGCAGCAGCCGCTCAATACGTGGCAGCAGACGATACCCAGGGAGTACGGGTTCTTCGCAAACGTCAATCCGGACGTCGATCATCCGCGCTGGACGCAGAAAACGGAACGCAGGCTCGGTGAGTTGTTCCGCAGAAAGACGTTGCCGTTCAATGGCTACGCCGATCAGGTGGCCTCGCTCTACAGCGGAATGGACCTGCGCAAGTTCTACTGATGACACACAACGAATGGGCACGGCGGGTCGTGAAACCCGCTGTGTTCCTCGCCTGTCTCATCCCGTTCGCCCAACTCGTCTACGGCGCGTTCTTGGGCGATCTCGGCGCCAACCCTGTCGAGACGATCACGAACACGACCGGTATCTGGACGCTGCGGCTCGTCGTCACGACGGTTGCCATTACTCCGGCGCGCTGGTTGACGAAGTGGAACGTTCTCATCCGGTTTCGCCGGATGCTCGGCCTGTTTGCGTTCTTTTACGGATCGATGCACTTCCTCACGTACTTCGTCCTCGATCAGTCGCTGCAGTTTGGCGGCCTGTGGGAAGACGTGATGAAGCGGCCGTACATCACGATGGGATTCACCGCGTTCGTGCTGCTGATTCCGCTTGCCCTCACGTCGACGCAGGCTTCGATTCGATGGCTTGGCGGACGCCGGTGGAACCTGCTCCATCGACTGGTGTACATCACAGCGATGTGCGCCGTGGTCCACTACTGGTGGAAGGTGAAAGTGGACACCACGTATCCGATGTACTACGCGCTGACCGTCGCGACGCTTCTCGGCGTGCGCGTCTGGCGTGCGGTCGCAAAACGCCAGACGATCGCAGCGTCGCGTCACCCCGCGCAGGTTGTAAGTAGCGCGGGCCTTCACGCGCGCGATCTGCCCTGATCGAATTTTTATCTGCGGCTTATCTGCGTTCATCTGCGGCTTATCTGCGTTCATCTGCGGCCCGTCTCCGGCACGGTCAGAAGCGCGACGCTCGAATCCACGTATCCGATCGCGACCAACTGGCCGCCAGATCCGCGTCCACCTCCTTGGTCGGCTTGCCCTGCGCCTTCAGCGCCTGCTGAAGACCGAGCAACGACCAGCCGTTGTGCGGATGTTGTTTCAGGTCCTCGCGATACACGCGCTCGGCGTCCCCGTACTGCGTCGACTCCAGGAGCGCCGCGCCAAGCCAGTGACGGGCGGGGAAGGGCAGGGGCTCCGGCTCGTCGTATTCGAGCGCGTCGTCTGACGCGACAGCCTGCTCGAACGCGGCAATCGCGGCCGGCAAATCCTTCGCGTCGCGGGCGATCTCTCCCTGCAGAATGCCTGCAAGCACGCCAAGCAGCCGCTTCGGAGGATGATTGCGAAATTCAGATGTGGACGTCTCCGCGGTCTTCTCGATCCTCGCAAGATAGACCTTGGCGAAATCTGCTTGGCCGGTGCGAAGGTACGCATAACCTTGCGCAAAGTCCCAAGCCGCGGCGGGCACAGGACGTTCCGGACGCTTGGTGACGTCGAGCACCTCGTCGAACCGTCCGAATCGAATAAACGTGAGCACCTGGTACATCGTGTCGTTGGTCCGCTTGGCGTAGTCTCTCGCGGCTTGCATCGCAATCGCGCCTTGTCCGTCCATCGAGGCGGCGTAGAGCAGCATGTGCAGGTTGTGATCGGGATAAATCGCGAAGCCTTCGCCGAGATCTGCTTTTTGATCCGAATGCCACGCGTCGAGATTGGCGCGCACGGAGTCACCCCAGCGGCCCACCTCGTTGAAGGTGTGCGACGGCATATGGTTGATGTGACTGGCGCCCGGGATGGTGCTGCCAAGGAACTGCGCGCACGCTTCGGCCTTCTCGGGCTTCACCGTGGATTCGGTCGCATGCACGTACAGATGACAGGCGCCGGGATGCCTCGGATCTTTTGCGAGCACGCCTTCGAGCACCGCGTGCAGCCGTTTGATGTTCGGCGCGTTCACGTCGCGCGTGCCGCGGCGCGGCTCGAGCAGAAACAGCGCATCGGCGTACAGCGTGCCGGCGTCAAGATCGTCTGGATATGCCTCGTATACTTTCCGCATTGCTTCCGCATATGCACGATCCTGATCGACGCGCGTCTTCACGTCGAAATCTTTGACGTAGCGGACCGCGAGCGCGTCAATGAACACGCGCTCCTTTGGCGTTGCCTTGTCTTTGAGCGCGAGAGCTTTCTGCGTTGCCGCGTACGCGAACGGCGATTGTTCGGCCGACATCGGCCCGTTCAAATAGGACCCCCACGCCCATCCTTCGCCCCAGTAGCAGATCGCACACTCCGGGTCGCGCTTCCATGCCTCTCGAAACGACCGCACCGCATCGAGCTTGGCAAAGGCATGCATCATCTGAAAGCCTTGATCGAAAAACGCTTGTGCCTCGCGATTTGACGAGGAGATCTTCCGCGTGAAGGGTCCAAGTCCCGTCTTGTAAAGCGAGATCGGCTCGCTTACGTACTTGGGCAACGGACCTGGATTTGGCCCTGTGGATTGCGCGCGGGCGATTGGGGGCGAAAGAACAACAGCGCAGAAAACGACGAGAGAAAAGCGGCGGACAAGACACTTCATGTCGAAGATAATACTCGCGCGGAGGTGAAGACGATGTGTAACCTGCAGCACGACGATCCCCAGTACGGCTTCATTGTCGACACGCCGGAAGTCCATGCATTGATCGACGAAACCGAGCGCCTGATGACCCTTGTCGCCGACGATCGTGCGCGTCTCGAGCGCCTGCGTCCCGCGTTTGCGAGGCTCCTCGCGGCTGACGGCTGGCTGCCCGATGCGTATGCGCAGCCTGATTTCAAGAGCAGGATGGGTGGAGGCATCGGGCAGTACGCCTTGTATCGAGCTGAAGACGGATCGCTCTGTCTTTTTGCTCTCGTGGTCCCGCCAGGTGCGCGCACGCCGGTTCACGATCACCTGGCGTGGGGCCTCGTTGGCATCTACCGCGGCCGGCAGGACGAGACGATCTATCGCCGCACCGACGATGGCACTGACGAAAGTCGTGCTGATCTCGAGGTGAAGCAGCGGCAGACGCTTGACGCGGGCGAGTTTTACGCGTTGTTGCCGCCGGAGGACGACATCCACTATGTGGAAACGGTGTCGGAGGTGCCGTCCATCTCGATTCACCTGCTGGCAAATGACACCGCGTGTGTCTGGCGTCATCGCTTCGAACCCGAAGCGCACAAAGTGACGGCGTTCCGCTCCGGCTACAGCAACGCGCCGTGTCCGGAATAGAGGCGCTTCGCGGTTGGCCCTTGGTGGGCCGCTGCGCGGCGGGCCGTGAGTGGGCCGCTTCGCGGTGGGCGGGTAGGGCGGCTTCGCCGTGGGCGTTCGCGTAGGGCGGTGCGCGGTAGGCGGCGGTTGACGTTGTCAGAGGCGCTCAGACCCGCGACTGATCTTCGAACAACGCAGCGTGGGCAAACAGCGCCGGCGCTCCACCGGTGTGGAGAAACACGACGGTCGAAGACGGATCGAGCTCACCGGCGCGCGCGTGTTGGATCAAACACGCCATCGCCTTCGCCGTGTATACCGGATCGAGCAGAATTCCTTCACAGCGTGCGACGAGCCCGATCGCTTCGATGCATTCAGGCGTCGCCATCCCGTATCCCTGTCCGATGTGTTCCTGATTCGTGAACAGATCGTCTTCGGTCACTCGCGTCGAGATGTCTGCGAGTCTCGCCGCTTCGTTTCCTATGCGCAGCACGCGCTCACGCTTCCACGGTTCGCCGCCGCTCACCGCGACGCCGTAAACTTCGTACGGCACGCCGCACCATTTCGCGCCGAGCGTCAAACCCGCCTGCGTCCCACGCGAGCCGCTGGCGAAATACAGCCGTCGCGGCCGCTCGTTCTGCGCTGAAAGCTGCGACATGAGCTCCGCGGTTCCAGAGAGGTATCCGAAGACGCCAATAGGACTCGACCCGCCGATCGGGATCACGTACGGCCGCTCACCGCGCGAGCGAAGATCTTCGACGACTTCGGCAACCTTCGCTTCTTCCTCTTCGTTGGTCGCGAGTGCGGGATCCTTCGGCGGCGGAATGTAGTGGACCGTTGCGCCCAACAGGCGATCGAGCAGGAGATTTCCCTGGAGCGACGGGTGGTCCGTTTCAGCGGTGAGTACCAGCTCCACGCCGAGCCCGGCGGCACAGGCCGCCGCCGCCGTCATGCGCGCATGGTTCGATTGCACGGCGCCAGTGGTGACAACGACGGTCGCGCGCTGGTCGAGCGCGTCTGCGATCAGAAACTCCAGCTTGCGCGCTTTGTTTCCGCCGAGGGCGAGGCCTGTGAGATCGTCGCGCTTAATCAGAATCTTCGGACACTGCTTCGGCCCGCCGAGCGCGTCCCGCAGACGCGGCGCGTCGTGCAATGGTGTCGGGAGCGTCGCCAGTGGGAAACGTGGACAATCGGCAAGTCGCTCAGGCATCGCCTCTGCGCGCAAGCTTACCCGCATCCGCGAGAGGGTGCTCTCCTGTGTGTTAAACTTGGGGTCTTGCCGGGCGGGCGAAAAACCCGCCATCACTCTGACGCGGGGTGGAGCAGTCCGGTAGCTCGTTGGGCTCATAACCCAAAGGTCGGGGGTTCAAATCCCCCCCCCGCAACCACTTTTCAAGCCTTCTGGGACCGCGTTGTGACCGATTTGTGACCGACGCGCATGCCGAGAACATTCCAGACATAAGCCGATCGCCTCAGGCTCCCGATGCGAGTCGAAGCGGTCGGCGTTTGTTGTTCCAGCTCACCTCCAGTCCTCTCCGCAGTTCCTCATCCGTGACGTTCAGGTAGCGTTGCGTTTGCTGAATGCTCGCGTGGCCGAGCATGAGTTGGATGATGCGAATGTCGACGCAGTCTGCGAGGAGTCGACACGCGCCTTCGTGCCTGAGATCGTGCCAACGGAGATCAATCCGTTCGAGCTGTTCACGGTTCCAGGCCGCACCGGTCCGCGTGGATCGTGGCTCGACGCCGTGCGCCAACAGCCGAAGCGTTTCCCAGGCCGTTTGAAGTTCGGACTGGTACTCGCCCGTTGCTGACCCAAAGACGTAGGCCTGGGGACCAAGGTTGGCACGACGTTCGAGGATAGCCGCGAGCCGACCCTCTGGGTTGAACGGGATTCGCCGGTTCTCCTTGTCCTTGGCGGTCGCGCCAGGAATCCCGATCTGGTACGTCTCCCAGTTCACGCGCTTGTTTTGGATTAGCAGCATCTCGCCGCGCCGGCAGCACAACTCCAGCGCGCCGACGATGCGATCGTGGAGCAGTGGTCCGACGAACTGATGCTCCGGCGTGTTCATCTTCTGCAGTGCCGCGTCGAGCAGCTTCTTCTCCTCGTCTCGGGTAAGCCGTCGATCGCGCGACGTTTCGGCCTTCTTGTTCATGCGAACGCCGAATCGGTGAAACGGCGACTTCTTGAAGAGCGGCGGTGTTTGCGCCATGCCCCAGTTCATCGCCGCGCGGAGCGTTTCGAGCGTCCGATGAATCGTCGCCAGCTCGACGCGCTTGGCGTAGGCCGATTGAGACTTGAAACGATTGATTTCGCCTGGCTCCTCAAGAGCCTCAAGCGGCAGGTCGCCCAAGTGCTCCTTGAGCACCGCGATGCGGCTACCGATCGAGTTCATACTCTTCAGGGCAGCTGGTCTTACGCACCGCTCGACATACGCGTCCAGAAAGTGGGCGATGTCTTTCGGTACGGCGTCCGATGACTTCTGCACCGGCCTTGGGCGACGAGGATCGCGCCCCGCTTTAATCTCGCCGATGAAGACGCGCTCCCAATCGCGTGCTTCCTCGAGCGATTGGATCGGGCGCTGCTTGACCGGATCCATGCGCGGGATCGCGAACTCGTTGGCGGCGACGCGAATTCGCGTCCCGCGATACGTCACGTCGAACCATAGATGCTCAAGGCAGCGTCGAGGGTTCGCGCACGTTCGTCTGCTACATCTTCGCCAGATAGCCATACGACCTCCTTCATGTGACTCCTTTGGTTCAGTGTTTACGAAACTCTGGTTGGCGCGCCGCGCCGAATCCAGTCCATCACGTCGGCCGGATGAAACCTCCTTCCTCTGACGCCGAATCGCTGCGAGGTTAACAGACCGCGCAAGTACGCGCGGCGCACGGTCTCTTCGTGGCAGCCGACGAACTCAGCGACTTCGAATGCGGTGAGCAGCCGATTGGGTAGGTCGCGGTACGTTGCTGGCGCCTGCGCCGCCGACTGCTGATCGGTCTGATTCTGAAAGGGCTCGGTGTGGTCGCTCCGCTTCATGGTTCCCTCCAGACGAAACAGGTTGACTGCGAATGGCGAGTTGGCGGTCGGTGCGGGATGTTCGGCACCGACCGCGCTCGCGTCGTCAGCCGCTCTGTCGTCCGGGGTAACCCCGAACGCGATGCGTGGCTGGGTGTCGGCGCGTGCGACGTGCTCGGGGATGTTCCGGAGCACGTCGCGCGTCCCGACGAGCGCTGCAGCAACGTCTCCTGAGAAGAGGTCGCTCAGTCGCCCAGCTGGAGGATTGCCGGCCCCCGGTTGCTGCCTCGACTGACTGGCACCGCCCTTGACGGCGATCACCGTCTCGAGCCGATCGACCGCCGTCGACGTTACAGTCGATGGGTTGACCTGAGGCCAATCCCTACGGCGCCCATCGATCGGGCCAACCGATCCCGGTCGGGTGCTCGCGCATCGCATGCCGCCTGTGGGGATGCGATGGAAGCGCTCCACGTGCTCTAAGAGGCCGTGGAGGGGGTGGCGACCAGTCGCCACCAGAGAGATGCTTTTCAAGCTACGCGCGTTCGCAAATGCTGTCAACCTGAGCGATTCGGCGACTTTGGTGATGCCTTCACCCGTGCCAGACGTGTTGAGGGACTTCGACGGCCGGCCTCAACAAGGTTGCGCTCGTCGCGCCGGCGAGCATCGCAACGTCATCAGGAGGCACCTATGGACACCGCATAGGTGTCCTGTTAGAGTCATATGCGATGACCAAAGGTCGCGCGAATCCCGGGACGAGGCTGGAACTGCTGCAAGGCACGCTCGATCTGATGGTGCTGCAAACGCTGGACACGATGGGGCCCCAACACGGCTACGGCATCGCCAGGCGCATCGAGCAGATGAGCAATGACATTTTGGAACTGAACGAAGGCACCGTCTACGCGGCCCTGATGCGGCTCCAGCATCGGCGGTGGATCTCGGCGAGCTGGGGCACGTCGGACACCAATCGCAAGGCCAAGTTCTATGCGATCACGGCCGCTGGCAAGCGTCAGCTGGCGCGCGAAGTCGAGGCGTGGGACCAGCTCGCAGGACTGGTCGCCCGGCTTCGCGGAGCGGAGCAGTAGTCACATTGGACGCGCCTCCGTGCCGTCGTCTCGCGGCTCGCCTTCATGGTGGCGCGACGGCGCTTGGACGAGGACATGCGACTGGAGATCGACACGCACCTGGAGTCGCTGACCGACCACTATCGCCGCCAGGGGATGACGCCTGACGAGGCGTACATCGCCGCTCGGCGGCAGTTCGGCAACCCCGCCGTCCTGCGCCAAGACATCCACGAGATGAACAGCATTGCCTGGATCGAGCACACGGTTCAGGATCTTCGCCACGCGATTCGGCAATTGGTCCGCAGTCCGGCCCTCACCGGCATCGTCATCGTGACGTTGGCGCTGGGCATCGGCGCCAACACCGCGATCTTCAGCGTCGTCAACGCCGCTCTGCTGGATCCGCTTCCTTACAGCGAGCCCGACTGCTTGACTGCGATTCACAGCACGTCCCCGACATCGACGACGAACTCTCTTTCTTATCCCAACTTCCTCGACATGCGCGCGCGCACGCGCACGTTCGAAGCGATCGCGGCATGGCGGATCGAGATGTTCACGATTGCCAGACAGCCGCAAGCGGAACGTCTGATCGGTGGGCGCGTATCAGCGAGTTATTTCTCGATCCTGCGCGTGCAGCCACTGCTCGGACGGACTTTCGCGGCGCAGGAAGACCAGCCAGGCGGGCCGCTGGTTGTGTTGCTCGGCGAGCGGCTGTGGCGCCGTCGTTTCGCTGCCGATCCGCTCGTGGTTGGACGGCCGGTGACGCTGGATGGCAATCCGTACACGGTGATCGGAGTGATGCCAGCACACGTCGGCGTCGGCGTGATTCCTCGTCTCTACAATGACGTGTTCCTGCCGATTGGCCAGTACGACGACCAACTGTTCCTGTCTCGGAACGTGAACGCCGCCGGGGCGATCGGGCGGCTTCGCCCGGATATAGGCCTCGCCGAGGCGCGCGCCGAGATGGAGACGATCGGAAGATCGCTCGAAGCCGCCTACCCGGAGGTGAACAAAGGTGTTGGCGTCGACGTCGTACCGCTCAGTAAGGACCTCGTCGGCGACTTGCAGCCCACGCTCCTTCTGCTCCTCGCCGCGGTGACGTTCGTGCTGCTCA
The DNA here is from genome assembly GCA_035637635.1 of Vicinamibacterales bacterium. Taxonomy (GTDB): domain Bacteria; phylum Acidobacteriota; class Vicinamibacteria; order Vicinamibacterales; family UBA2999; genus DASPWV01. The sequence goes on from DASPWV010000336.1 coordinate 10,864, forward strand.
TCGCGTGCGCCAACGTCAGCAACCTGATTCTGGCGCAGTTCACACGACGATCACAGGAGTTCGCCATCCGTGCGGCGCTCGGCGCCGGGCGTACGCGGATTCTGCGGCAGGCGCTTACGGAAAGCTTCTGTCTCGCGGTGGCCGGCGCGGTCGTCGGCGTGGTGCTCGCGGCGTGGGCTGCCCGGGCGGCATTGAGTCTTCTGCCGTCGGCATTGCCGGACATCGTGAGCGTCGAACTAAATGGACGCGTTTGGCTCGTTGCGACGATAACCGCACTGGTGAGCGGGTTCGCGTCTGCCGTCGTGCCGGCGCTTCGCGCGGCTCGGCCGAACCTCATTCAGCGACTGCAGCAGAGCGGGCGATTCGGGAGCTCACAGCGACACCGGGCACAACACGCGTTCCTCGTCACTCAGGTAGCGCTGACGCTGATGCTCCTCGTGGGCGCAGGTCTCTTGGCGCGCAGCCTGGTGCGCGTGTGGCAAGTCGACCCAGGATTCGATCCGCGTGGTGTCGTCACGTTCATGACCGGGCTCTCTGGCGAACGTGCGAGTGATCCCGATCAGATCCGCCGCGCCGTACGTCAGATTGCCGAGCGGCTCGCCGCGAGTCCCGGTGTGCAGGCCGCAAGCGCGGCGTTCGGGGCGCTTCCGTACACGGGTAACAACAACGCCGTCGATTTCTGGCGCGCGGGGGAGCCAAAGCCAGTGGGCAGCGACGCATCGCTCGCGTTGTTTTCCGCGGTGGGTCCGGACTATTTCCTCACGATGGGAATCCCGCTGCGCGGGGGGCGAGCGTTCGCAGCCCATGACACGTCGCACAGCGTGCGTGTGGCGATCGTGGACGAAGCGTTCGCCGCGAGTGTTTTTCCTGGTCTGGATCCGATTGGCCGGCGACTCCATCTCGACCCGATCAGCGAGGCGGTCGAGGTGATTGGCGTCGTTGGGGATGTGAAGCATTGGGGCCTCGATGCCCGAGAGGCCCTCAATGGCGCGCGACTACAAGTCTATGTTCCCGACGCGCAATTACCGGACAGTCTCGCACCGCTCGCCGCAAGGGGATTCAGCGTCGTCGTACGCTCGTCGACAACGACCGCCGAGGCGCTGGTATCGCTGCGTGCGGCGCTCGAGGAGTACGAGGCCGGGCAGGTCATGATCAACCAAACGTCGATGGATGAGGGGATTGCGCGCTCCCTCGCCGGCCGTCGCTTTTCGCTAATTCTTCTGGGTGTGTTCTCGCTGCTGGCGCTGGTGCTCGCGATCGTGGGAGTCTACGGTCTCACGTCGCACTTGGCTGCAGAACGCACGCGAGAGATTGGCGTGCGCGTCGCGCTCGGGGCCCAGGGCCGCGACGTCGTGCATGTTCTACTCAGGCCCGTTGCGCAAGTGGCCGCGATCGGTCTGACCTTTGGCCTGCTGGCTTCCCTGGGCGTAACGCGTCTACTGGTCGGAATGCTCTTCAACACCAGCCCGGTGGATCCGCTGACGCTCGGCGGCGTCGCCGTCTTTCTCGGAGCGGCGACGCTCACGGCGGCGTACGTGCCAACCCGCCGGGCGCTTCGAGTCGACCCGGTGGTCGCCCTCCGACACGACTAGCTCGAACCGATTGCCGCATTGAATCATGAGGAGCAACTGACGATGCATCGCCGCACTTTCATCGACCTGCTTGCCGCCGGAGTGGCCGCGTATGCCGTCCACCCATCCCTCGGCCTGACCGCGCAACCAGCCGCTTGGCACGATCGCCTGCCGAAAGTCGAGCTGCACCTGCATCTCGAAGGAGCCCATCCGCGAGCGACGCTATGGGAGCTGATCACGAAGTACGGCGGAGACCCCGCAATCAAATCGCGTGGAGATCTCGATCGCGTTTTTGTCTATAGCGATTTCGGCGGCTTCCTCAGGACGTTCGTGTGGATGATGCGCTACGTTCGAGAGTATGACGACTACACCCTGATTGGCCAAGCGGTGGCGCGCGACTTGGCTCGGCAGAACATCCGTTACGTCGAGGGGTTCTTCTCTCCGCCCGATTACAGGCGGGCAAAGCTCGATCCGCAACGCGTCACCGAAGCGCTGCGCAAGGGGCTGAACCGCGTCACGTCAATCCAGGTGGCGCTCGTCCCCGATCTCGTCCGCGATCGTGGTGTGGAGCACGCTGGCAATCTGCTTGAGCGCATGGGTGAAATGAAGAACCAGGGGGTGATCGGTATTGGCATTGGCGGTTTCGAGCCGACCTTTCCTCCTGAGCTCTTCGAGGCCACCTACGAACGTGCGCGGGTGCTCGGTTTGCGGACCACTGCACACGCTGGCGAAGCCGCGGGTCCAGCCAGCGTGTGGGGTGCGGTTCGCGCGCTGCGAGTCGATCGGATTGGTCACGCTACTCGCGCCATCGAGGATCCGGATCTCGTGAAGCACCTTGCCGCGCGCCGCATTCCGTTGGAACTGTGTCCCTCTCTAATGTTCGCACCGGCGTGATCAATTCCATCGAGGCGCACCCGCTACGTCAGTACTTCGATGCCGGAATTCCGGTGACGCTCAACACAGATGATCCATTGTTTTTCGGCAATTCCCTCGCGATGGAATTCGAGAGCGCGCAGCGCGTTCACCGCTTCACACGCAATGAGATCCGAAGGCTGATTCTCTCATCCATCGAAGCGACATGGCTCAGTGCCGAGCAAAAAAGTCGCTTGGCTAACGATTTCCAGCGCGATCCAAGCTGGGCCGAGCCCGCCCAGTAGCGAATTGCCGAGGTCGATTACGCGCCTCTTGGC
>DASPWV010000337.1:0-2031 GCA_035637635.1 Vicinamibacterales bacterium
GCACCTCGTGGCTGTCGAAGCAGCAGCAACACTCCCGCGAACGCGCGCTCCGCGCCCAGTACGTCGGCAAAGAGACTGATGGGCATCGATTCGCCCAGCAGCCCTGCGCGCGCTTGATACGTCAGATCGTGACCGGGAGTCTCCGGGTGCGCGAGCTCGCCAACGACGTTGAGCCACCAGAGATGCTCGACCGATGAATCGTCTAACCCCAGTCGCGCCAGCGATGCCGGACGCTGGCTGCTGACGAAGACATCTGCGTCGGCGAGCAGCGCACGCATGGCCCGGCTGCCTTCCGTTGTTTTGAGATCGAGCTGTTCGATGCTGACGTCCTCGTGCAGTTCGTCGTACCACGCGCGACAGATTGCTGCCAGTGGATCCCCGGTGGGTGGTTCAACCTTCACGACGCGGGCGCCTTCGGAGCGAAGCCGCGCGACGGCGAGAGGGCCGGGGACATTCAGCGCGATACTCACCACACGAACACCTTCCAGTGGACGCGCGCGTTCCTGATCCATGTGAGTGGACGGCTGGCAGCTGGCGTGAAGGTGAGCTTCTGAGATGTGGCGATGTGGTGATTTGATGATGTGGCGATGTGAGGATCGCCACATCACCACATGTCAGTTTACCGTGACAGGTTCCTTCTTCTTCGAGAGTCCCTGAATCTGAATGACCGGTCCCTGCGGCGCTTCTTTCAGGACGTGCTGACGATAGAGGCGTTCCATTTCCGCATGCCGCCGCGCGTCGTCTGCTGTCGCCTGTTTTTGCTCTTGCCGCGCCTTGAGTTTCTCCTCGCGCGCGTTTTTCGCGATGCCGCGCTCGTCGAGGTCAGTCTGCGCGCCCGCCGCGACTGCGACCGGATTCAGCCTGAGTGAGTGCTCCGTCGAGTTGAGCGGCACGCTCTTGTTGCCCGCAAAGATCTCGTGACGGCCATGCTCCTCGTACCACTTGGTGAGCGTGGCGGTCATGTGCATCTTCTCGATGATGTTGCGCCAGCCGATGCCCGTGTTGTACGCGCAGAATGAGATTTCGCCCTGCTGCGTCGCATACGGGATGATGCACATCTCGGTGCGGCGGAAATCGTAGTTGAAGAGATCCTGGAACCACATGCCGGCGATGAACAGGAAGTTCCACCGATCCGCACGCCGCTTCTCGATATCGGCCATCGTCCGATCGCCCTGGACTTTGCCGTAGGCGCCCGACTGCGCCTTTTTCGTGGCACCGAACGTCTTGTCGAACTTCTTCAAAAGGTCGAGCAGCTTGAAATGGGTGGGCGCCTTGAACGGATCGTAGTTTCGGACGAGCGCGAGCGCCATGCCGAACACGGAGAGCTTCTTCCCGCGCGCGGCATCGTTCACTTCCGCGATGTCTTTCGCGAGCTGATCGAGATGCAGAAACGCCGTGACCGGCACCGCCTCCTTCGTTTCCTTGTCGATCATGACGGCCATGCCGATGCCGCAGTTGGGATGGCAGCCGCACGAAAGCTGGCCCCACTGCGTCTCGGGACCGTGCACGAGATCTGCCCAATCGGTGAAGGTCGACATGAAGGAAATCGGGAACCAGTCGCGGACGGGTTCGCCCAATCCGGTCTGGTTTTTCACGTCGTGCGCCAGATGCGAGAGCGTGTAGCGCTGCGCGGCGCGACGTTCGGGTGTGACTTCCTCGTCGCGGCCCGTGAACGACATCGGCTGGAACGACAGAAAATTGATCTTCTTCGGATTGTCGAGCGCGAACTCGATCACACGGCCCACTTGCTCGTTGTTGACGCCGTTGACGATCGTGATGACCGGCACGATGTCGACGCCGGCCTGGTAGAGGTTCTCGATCGCGCGGAGCTTCACGTCGAAGAGGTTGCCGATCTTGCGGTGGCTGTTGGCCTCGTTGGTCACGCCGTCGAACTGCAGGTAGGCCATGCGCAGCCCGGCCTCCCTGGCGGCCTGGGCGAACTCCGGCTCCTGCGCGAAGCGGATGCCGTTGGTGGCGCACTGCACGCTGTGGTAGCCGACCTTGCGGGAGTAGGCGATGGCGTCCAGGAAA
>DASPWV010000338.1:0-9626 GCA_035637635.1 Vicinamibacterales bacterium
CATTCGAGCGAATCGACGACCGCGTACCGATTGCTGCGAGCACATCACACGTGACAGCCCTTACGACAACCAGCGTAACCGCGGCATGTCGAGCCGTTGAGCCGTAATGCAGGGTCCGTGCCCTGTTCGAAAACTCTTGTGTTGGTCGCGGACCGTACGCTGTCAGCCCACCCGACTCACGCCAGCCCGGCCGATTAAGAAGCGGGTTGCCTGTTCTGGCTAAACCATTTCCCATACACGAGTCTGGGTTGCGTGCGGAGCGTGCAGAAGACGCTCGATCTCTGCAACGAGCGTGGCAGGCTCACACGGCTTCACGAGAATTGAATCGAAACCGCATGCGCGTGCTTGATTGAGCTGTTGCGGGTGTGAATAACCCGTCGCGGCAATCAGCGGGATGTCACGAGTCTGCTCGTATGCTCGCAAGCGCACAGCAGCTTCGAACCCGGTAATACCGGGAAGGTCGAGGTCTAAAACGACGATGTCCGGCTTTTGTCGGCGCGCCTGCGCAACGGCCTCCAGACCATCAGCTGCTTCGAGAACCTCGTAGCCGAGCGACCGGAGATACAAGCCCCAAATCTCCAGGGCATCGGGATAATCGTCGACGAGCAGTATGCGTTTCGCGCCCACAACCAAGGTTCTTTCGGCACCTTTCCTGAATTCCCATCTACCGCTTCTTCAAGCACCGTGCCACGCCTACTGGTGTTAGGCTCGACATTTGGCATGGCGGTTGATATCAGCAACGTGCTGCATGTGCTGGCTCATGAGCTCCGCACACCGTCGGGAATTGCACAGGGATATCTCCGCATGCTGCTCGAAGATCGCCTGGCGGACCCGGCGGATACCAGGCGCGCGCTTGAACAGGCGCAGAAAGCTTTGGCGCGGATCAGTGAACTTACACAAGAAAGCTCCCTCCTTGCGGACTGGTTCGATCGACGTGACCGAGTCGCGTGGCGATCGGTTAATGCCCGAACGCTTCTCACCCAGGCTATTGCCGAAGGCCGCATCGAACCGAGCCCCGATGTCTCCGCCGATCAAATTGATGTCGACGTTCCGACGTTCGACGACGGGCACCTGGTGAGCGCGGTGGGATCGCTAATCGGCGCCACTGCGCGCGAGCTGCGCGGCCGTCCGTGTGCAATTCGGGCGCGTCTGATCGACAATCGGTCTTTCGAGATCCTGATCGGTCCGGCAGAAGATCTCCAGGCGCTGGCGGAAGGACCCGACGCGGAGCGCGCCACGGCGCTTGCGCTCGAACGCGGAGGGCTCGGACTGTCGCTCATCACCGCCGTCGCCGTGCTCGAGGCGCATCGTGCAAGCCAGTGGACCGTCAGCGACTCGCGAACTACAGTAGGTATTCGACTCCCGTTGGAAGAGAGGGCACACCTGTGACGCCCGCCAAGCTTGCGCTGGTTGATGATGACCAGCAGTTCGTTCAGTATCTCGACACGCTGCTTCGAGCGCGCGGTTACGACGTGCACCCGTTCACGAGCGGCTCGGACTTGCTGCAGGCGATGCATGCCGAAGCACCGCCGGACGTTGTCCTTCTCGACGTATCGATGCCCGGCATGGACGGACTCGAGACGCTGAAAGCCGTCCGCGTCGCGCATCCGAACGTGCAAGTCATCATGCTATCGGGGCGTCAGGCGCCGGCGACCATCGTCGATGCGATGCGACAGGGAGCTGCCGACTACGTCGTGAAGCCGGACGATCCGGACGGCGTCGGCGAAGCAGCGCTCGAGTCGGCCATTCGAAATGCAGTCGAGAAGACCGTGCTCACGAGCGAAGTCGCGCGGCTGCGAACGCAGATCGGAGATGATCCGGACAGCGTCACATACTGGGGTCCTGGGCCCGGCATGCGGCAGGTATTGTCGATGGTCGACCGCGTCGCCGACAGCGACGTGAGCGTCCTGCTGCGCGGTGAAAGCGGCGTCGGCAAGGAGGTGGTTGCTCGCGAGCTGCACCGGAAATCGCCGCGGCGGGCGAAGCCGTTCGTGAAAGTCAATGCCGCGGCGCTTCCGTCAGAGCTCCTCGAAAGCGAATTGTTCGGTCACGAGCGCGGCGCGTTCACGGGCGCGCAAAACGTGCGCATCGGCAAGTTCGAGTTCGCCAACCACGGCACGCTCATGCTCGACGAGATCGCCGAGATGCCGCCCGGACTGCAAGTGAAGCTGCTGCACGTTCTGCAGGACAGCGAGTTCACAAAGCTCGGCAGCAATAAGCCGGTCTCCATTGACGTTCGTATCATCGCGGCGACAAACCGGGATCTCGAAGCGATGATGCGCGCCGGATCGTTCCGCGAGGACCTGTACTACCGTCTTCAGGTGATCGAGATTTTCATTCCTCCACTGCGCGAGCGGCGAGACGAAATCAACCAGTTCATCGAGTTCTTTCTTGTCAAATATTCAGAGCGGTACGGCCGCCCACTACGAAAGCCGTCGGACGCGCTGCGCGACGCGCTCCTCAAGTACGGCTGGCCGGGTAACGTCCGTGAGCTCGAGAACGTCATCAAGCGGTTTGTCATTCTCCAGGATGAGTCGCTGGTGCTCGCCGAGTTGAAGCGCGCACGCGCCGTGGCCGCAGATGCCGCAGCGGCCCCGCCGCTGCCCGTCCCGCAGACGCCGATATCTTCTGCAGCCGCGGCAATTCCGCCGCCCATGCATACGCCGCCGCCGGCACCAGTGCCGGCCCCGGCACCGCCGCCCGCAGTCGCCGTGCCTGTTGCGGAAGCGCCCGGGTCTAACGGAAACGGCGAAGAGGACATCGTCGCAGAAGCCGCAGGAGCGGCGGGATCGGTCAGCCTGCCAGAACTCGCGCGCGAGGCGGCGATGAAGGCAGAGCGCGCGGCAATTCAACAAGCGCTCGATCGCTTCCGATGGAATCGCCGCAAAGCGGCGGACTTTCTCGGAGTGAGTTACAAGACGCTGCTGAACAAAATGAAAGAGTGCGGCATCAGCGAGCAGGTCCAGTAGCTCCAGCTGAAGATCGTTACCCCGATACCATCTAAACCCCTGCCGTGATTGCCAGAGCGGGCCCGATGCCGTATCCGTATATCGCGACCAATGGGCGTTCAATACACTCCTTCGGTATCCGACGGCCCACTCGACGCAATCTCATGCACAGAGAACACGCGCAGATGCGGTTTTCAGGGCCAATTTCATGTCGCGGTGCCTTCGTCGGGATTGGTATGGCGCTTGCTCTATAGAAAAGGCGAATGGGGCGTGCTGATAACAGCAACCCGGTTCAAAGAAGTTTGGTTAGGCAAGCTTCAACTCAGTCTTCATATCCGCACTATTAACCCACCCGTCGCGCCGCCGGTTCGTCCGGCGGCGTCCCGCCAGCTCACGTTCTACGGGGAAGGTTGTCGCGTCGTAGCCTTTACGACGGCGGACGTGCCTGAATGAGCGGAGGCACTACAATGCCGACATGCCTGAGCCGTTGCCTCCGGATCGCAAGCCGCACATTACACCTGTGAGTTCTGCACTCGAGAGATCGCCGGCGGCGTCGAGCGCCGATGAAAAGATGTCGTGCGAGCGATGTGGAGCGGAGATGTACCGGATGCACGCCGTCTGGCGATGCCCCGCGTGCCGCTTCAAGACCGACTGCTGCGGCTGGTAATCCCACGCTGCTTCGCTTTGCCGATGGATCTTCTCGAGACTCACGTCGATTGCTCGAGTTCGGAATTCGAGACCAACCGGGATCGCATGGCCGCGCTTGTCGCAACGTACCGCGAGCGCCTTGCGCAGGTGCGTCAGGGCGGCTCAAAATACATCGAGCGTCACCGGCAACAAGGCAAGTTGCCCGCCCGCGAGCGAATAGAGCGCCTACTGGATTCTTCGTCCGCATTCCTCGAGCTTTCTGCCCTGGCGGCATGGGACATGTACGACAACGACGCCCCTGCCGCCGGGCTCGTCACCGGCATCGGGCGCGTCGCGGGCCGGGACGTGTTGATTGTCGCCAACGACGCCACGGTCAAAGGCGGGACGTACTATCCGATCACGGTCAAGAAGCACGTGCGAGCGCAGGAAGTTGCGCTTCAAAACAACTTGCCGTGCGTATACCTGGTCGACTCCGGCGGTGCGTTTCTTCCCCTCCAGGCGGAGGTGTTTCCCGATCGAGACCATTTTGGCCGCATCTTCTTCAACCAGGCGCGCATGTCGGCGCTCGGAATCACGCAGATTGCCGTCGTGATGGGGTCGTGCACGGCGGGCGGAGCGTACGTGCCGGCCATGTCGGACGAAGCCATAATCGTCAAGAACACCGGGACCATCTTTCTCGGCGGACCCCCGCTCGTCAAGGCGGCAACGGGCGAAGAAGTCACGGCCGAGGAGCTTGGCGGAGCCGACGTGCACACGCGCATCTCGGGCGTCGCGGATTATTTTGCCGAAGACGACGAACACGCGCTTCAACAGGCACGAACGATCGTATCGACACTGAACCGGGCGAAGCAGCTGCCTCCAGACGTTACGACGCCCGAAGAGCCCGCATACGATGCGCGCGATCTCTATGGCATCGTCAACATCGACACGCGCCGTGCCTACGACGTTCACGAAGTCATCGCGCGCATCGTCGATGGGTCGCGGTTCGATGAGTTCAAGGCGCGCTATGCCACCACCCTCGTCTGTGGTTTCGCGCGGCTGCACGGGTTTCTCGTCGGATTTGTCGCCAACAACGGCGTGCTGTTTTCCGAATCTGCACTGAAAGCCACACACTTCATCGAGCTCTGCAACGTGCGCGGTGTGCCCCTCGTGTTTCTCCAGAACATCACGGGATTCATGGTTGGAAAGCAGTACGAGCGCGGCGGCATCGCAAAGGACGGCGCGAAGATGGTGCACGCCGTTGCGAACTCTGTGGTGCCAAAGTTTACCGTGATCATCGGCGGATCGTTCGGCGCCGGCAACTACGGCATGTGCGGTCGTGCGTACGAACCGCGTCTTCTCTGGATGTGGCCGAACGCGCGCATCTCGGTCATGGGTGGCGAGCAGGCGGCTGGCGTGTTGACAACCGTGAAACGCGACCAGCTGGTGCGCGAAGGAAAGAAATTCTCTCCAGAAGAAGAGGCGGCAATCCGCGATCCGATTCTTCAGAAATACGAGACCGAGGGGTCGCCCTATTACTCCACCGCGCGCCTCTGGGACGACGGCATTCTCGATCCAATAGACACTCGGGCAGCGCTTGCGTTGGGGGTTTCGGCCGCGTTCAACGCTGCGATTCCGCCGCCGAAGTTTGGCGTGTTTCGTATGTAGACACGAGAGTCACGAAAACACGATATTCACGAAAACACGAAATATGTTTCGCCATCTCGCAACACGACGTGAAGGTCCTGTCGAATACCTGACGCTGAATCGGCCGCAGGTCAGGAACGCCTTCAACGACGAAGTCATCTCCGAGTTGACTGCGTGGGCCGAACGCGCCCGCCAGGATGGTTCCGCGCGTGTCGTCGTGCTCGCCGGAGAAGGCACGGTGTTCTGCGCTGGCGCCGACGCCGAGTGGATGGCGAAAACAATCGACTATACGCACGAAGAGAACGTACGCGATGCCACGCGCATGGCGCAGATGTTTGAGGCGCTGAACACGATACCAGCGGTCGTTGTCGGACGCATCCACGGCGCGGCGCTCGGTGGCGGCGCCGGACTGACGGCCATTTGTGATGTGGCGGTTGCTGAAGAGATGACGACGTTTGGCTTCACGGAGACGAAGCTGGGAATTCTTCCGGCAGTGATCTCGTCGTACGTGCTGCCCAAGATCGGCGTGTCGGCAGGGCGCGAGTTGTTTCTGACTGGAATGCGCTTTCCTGCAAGCCGCGCGCGCGAAATCGGTCTCGTGCATGCCGTGGTGCCGCTCGCGCAGCTCGATGACACGGTACACCGGTACGTCGCGGAGGTTCTCTCGGCCGCGCCCACAGGAGTGGCGGCCGCCAAAGCGCTGATCGCGGAGGTCGGCGCGCGCCCGCCGGCCGAAACAATCCAGATCACCGCGAATGCCATTGCGGCGCAGCGTGTCTCGCCCGATGGACAGGAGGGACTTCACGCGTTCCTGGAGAAACGAAAACCGCACTGGGTGGCGGCACCGTTCAAGCTCGGAAGCAGCGGTGATTAAGCGGCTTCTCATAGCAAACCGCGGCGAGATCGCCGTGCGCATCATTTGCGCGTGTCGCGAGCTGGGCATTGAAACCGTCGCCGTCTACTCCGCTGCCGATCGTCTTGCGCCGCATGTCAGCGCGGCCGATCGCGCGATTCATATCGGCGCAGCGCCACCGGCCGAGAGTTATCTGAATGTCGACCGTCTCATCAGCGCTGCGCGAGAGAGTCGCGCCGATGCCGTACATCCCGGTTACGGCTTTCTGTCCGAGCGAGCCGCATTTGCCCGTGCATGTGAGGACGCGGGACTTGTGTTCGTCGGTCCGCCCGCGAGCGTTCTCGCGCGCATGGGTTCGAAGATTGGCGCGCGTGTCCTGATGCAGCGTGCGGGAGTGCCGATCGTCCCCGGCGAGAGGCCGTCGGACCAATCGCTCGAGGCAATTCGCACCGCAGTTGTGCGCGTCGGACTCCCCGCTTTGCTGAAACCAGCGGCCGGCGGCGGCGGTATCGGGATGAAGACGCTGCGCGACTCCTCTGAAATCGACGACTCGGTCGAGCGCGCTCGTCGCGAAGCACTGGCTGCTTTCGGGGACGGGACGCTGTACGTCGAACGTCTCGTCGAGCGGCCGCGGCACATCGAAATCCAAGTGTTTGCCGACACACACGGCAACATCGTTCACTTGTTCGAACGCGAGTGTTCCATCCAGCGAAGGCATCAGAAGACCATCGAAGAGACGCCGTCGGTCGCGCTCACTCCCGCTCTTCGCGCACAGATGGGCGAAGCGGCGATCAACGCCGCGCGTGCCGCGCAGTACATCAATGCCGGGACCGTTGAATTCCTGCTGGAAGGAACAGGCGACAACGCACAGTTCTATTTTCTCGAGATGAATACGCGCCTGCAGGTTGAACATCCAATCACGGAGAGCGTCACGGGCGTCGACCTCGTGAACGCGCAGCTTCGCGTCGCGTCCGGCGACCGTCTGCCATGGCGTCAGACAGAACTGGTGCAGCGGGGTCACGCCATCGAGTGCCGCATCTACGCCGAGGACCCTCATCAGAATTTTCTGCCCCAAGCAGGAACGCTGCTGATGTATCAAGAGCCGAAAGGGCCGGGTGTCCGTGTCGACAGCGGCGTCATCGAAGGCGCCGATGTCAGCGTCTACTACGACCCGCTTCTTGCGAAGCTCGTTGTGTGGGCCGAAACGCGAGACGCGGCCATCGCTCGTGCCGTGGCGGCGCTCCGCGAGTACGTGATCTTGAGAGTTCGCGCAAATCTCGCCTTTCTCGGAGCGATCCTCCATCACCCTCGCTTTATCTCAGGCGCGATTGATACTCGTTTCCTCGAGGACGAGATCGAGTCGCTGCGCAGCGGCTTGCTGGCGGATGATGTGCCGCTTGCCGCGCTGGCGGCGGCCGCCTTTCATAACGGCGGCGAGTCGCGCGCGCCGACGGAACGGACGGCGCCGAAGGGCGCTGCTGATCCGTTTGTCACGTTGGGAGCCTGGCGTGGGTAGCCGTCGGGAAGTAGAGATTCGCGTTGGGGACCGTGCGCTGGCGGCACAGATCGACGAAGACGGCACTGTTGTCGTTGACGGTCGCGCGTTCGCTGTGACGAGACTCGACGAGGGGCTGTACCTCGTACGCGACACCGATCGGCAGTGGCGCATCGCGGTTGCCGGTACGCCTGAGGACGTTTGGTTGTCAGTTGATGGACACGCGATTCGTGTCGAGATGGGCACTCGAGGACGGGCGCGTGCCCGACACACGATGAGCGGCCTCGAGACCAGCGCACCAATGCCCGCTACAGTGATCAAAGTATTGGTGGAGCCCGGCTCCTCCGTCAGGGTGGGTGAGACGCTGGTGATGCTCGAAGCGATGAAAATGGAATTGCCGATTCGCGCGCCGCGCGACGGCGTCGTGCGGGCCGTGACGTGCAGAGCAGGAGAGCTCGTGCAGCCTGGAGTGAATCTCGTGGAGCTCGAGTAATGAGCAGTGCGCCGCGCGCCGTCACAATCGTCGAAGTGGGCCCTCGCGATGGCCTGCAGAACGAGCACGTCATCGTCCCGACGGCGACGAAAGTCGCTTTCGTGAATCGACTCACAGACGCCGGTCATCGTGTCATTGAAGTCTCCGCGTTCGTGTCGCCGAAATGGGTGCCGCAGATGGCGGATGCCGCCGATGTGTTCAAAGACATCACCCGCAAGGCGGATGTTCGCTACACCGCGCTCGTCCCAAACCGCAGCGGTCTCGATCGTGCGTTTGCAGCCGGGGTCCGGGAAATCGCCATCTTCGCCGCTTCGTCTGAAACGTTCAGCCGCCGCAATATCAACCAGAACATCGACGAATCGTTTGCGACGTACCGCGAAGTGACAGACGCGGCGCTCCAGGCGGGCCTCAGGGTGCGCGCCTATCTTTCAACCGCGTTCGGCTGTCCTTTCGAAGGCGATGTGCCGGTGGCGCGCGTCACCGAGCTCACGGAACGTCTCGTCACACTCGGCGCATTCGAAGTCGCCGTGAGCGACACCATTGGCATCGCCCATCCCGGGCAAGTCCGGCGCGTGCTGGACGCACTGCTGGGCCGCGTTCCGGTCGATCGAATCGCGTTGCACTTTCACGATACGCGCGGGACCGCCCTCGCGAATGTTCTCGCATCGCTCGAGTTCGGCGTCACCACATTCGATAGCTCCGCCGGCGGGCTGGGTGGATGTCCCTACGCGCCTGGCGCTGCCGGAAATCTTGCCACCGAGGACTTGCTGTACATGCTGGACGGTCTCGGAATCGAGACCGGCGTGTCACTGCCGCGCGTGATGGACGCGTCGAACTTTATCGCGTCCGCACTGGATCATCCGTTGTCGTCTGCATACCTGCGCGCGACGAGGCTCACGACGGCCGGCGCAGCAAAAACGAGTAGCTAGCTACTCGTGTCCTGAAACGTCGGCGCCGTTTGCGGCGCCGCTGGAGCCGCTTCGAGGACCTGCTGCAGTGCCTCCCAATCCACAGGTTTCAACAGATGGAAGTCGAAACCGGCTTCCGCGGCTTTGTTCCGCACGTCCTGACCGCTCCAGCCGGTGAGCGCGACCAGCACCATATCCGCGCGATAGGATCGGTTGCGCAAGGCCTCGGCAACCTCGTAGCCATCCAGGCCCGGCAAGCTGAGATCGAGAATCACGACGTGCGGGTGATATTCGTCGGCAACCGAGATTGCCTGCTCCCCGTCAGCCGCCACGCGTGCGTCGTGACCTTTCATGCGAAGGAGCGTGCTCAGGGTTTCGACCGAGTCGCGATTGTCGTCGACCACGAGCACACGCCGCCCGGATGTAAACGCCATCAGTTTCGTCATCTTACCCTGTCGCGGCACGTGGAAATAAGTACTAAGAATCTAGGGCCGGGAACGACACCGCGAGCAACCACAAACGCGGAGCGCGAACGAAATCGACGCAGCAGGAATTCACGGCGACGTCAAGTAGATTTCGGTTTGTGGCTTCTCTAGTCTTAGTCTAGTTTCTGTCGCGAAACGTTTGCAAACCGGCGCAGTCACGGGTGTGCGGC
>DASPWV010000339.1:0-2367 GCA_035637635.1 Vicinamibacterales bacterium
GGCGTCGCGGATCTCTCGCTCGGACAGCGGCATGACTTCGCAGAAGGTAATGGTGAAGTCGAAAGGCGTATGCGCGACAGCGGCGAAATTGGCGTACTCGCGCGCCGGCATCGGTGCGGTGTCGTCCGGCACGATCGTGAAGTTGATTTGCTTGCGCTCGTTCATGCGGGGAGTGTACACCCCGCTTCAGTACTTTCTCATCACCCCCACGACTACGCCCTGGATCTGGACGTTGTTGGCATCGACGTACAAGGGCTGCATCGACGGATTCGCCGGCTGCAATCGCACGCGCCCATTTTCTTTGTAGAACTTCTTCAGCGTCGCGTCGTGGCCCCCGACAAGCGCAATGACCATTTCCCCGTTGTCTGCGGAACGGCGGTCCTCCACGACCACCCAGTCGCCATCGCGGATCTGCTCGTCGATCATCGAATCGCCGCGCACGCGAAGCACGTAGGTGTCGCGCTTGCCGCTGACGAGGGATTCAGGCACGGCAATGCTCTCGGAACTGGCGACGGCTTCGATGGGCATGCCTGCGGCGACATAGCCAAGCAGCGGGAGCTCGACCGCGCGGCCCGCCGAACGCGACGGCAGCAATTCGACGGACCGGCTCCGATTCCACGCGCGCCGGATGAAGCCCTTGTCCTGAAGATTCGTCAAATGCTTGTGGACCGTCGCCAGCGATGACAGGCTGAAGCGGCGACCGACCTCCTCGAGGCTGGGGGCGTAGCCGTGCTGCTGGATGAATTCGTTGAGGTAGTCGAGAATCTCGCGTTGACGTTTTGTGAGGGGTTGCACGGGGGCAGAGTAGCCAAACAAAAGGCGAAAGTCAACGGAATACATTCAACCGTGTCGTGTCCGAGCGGTCTAACTTAACAGGAGTGCTGTTGACGTGGGCGATGAGTCAGCGGTCGGCCTCTGGGCGTCCTTCGCCGTGGCCCCCGGCTGGAAACTGAAGGTGATCGGCTCGAAGCCCGCCGCTGCCCCGGCCGCGATTGACGACGAGCGATCGGACGATGCCTCGCTGGTTACCCGATGTCTTCAGGGCGAGCGCGACGCATTCGATGCGATCGTCGAGCGTCATCGTCGCGCCGTTTATCAGGTCTGCTACCGTTTTGTGAACAACCACGAAGACGCCAGCGACCTGTCACAAGAGACGTTTGTTCGCGCGTGGAGAGGCCTGAGCCGTTTCAAAGGCAACGCCGCGTTGTCGACATGGCTGTATCGAATCGCGGTGAACGTCTGTCTGAACAGGGTCTCCGCGAAAAAACCGGAGACCGAGCCGATCGAGACGGATCGATTTGTCGACACGCAAACCGAAGATCCCGGGGCTGGCGTTCTCAGAGACGAACGTGCGGCGGCTGTTCGTCGGGCGATAGCAGCGCTGCCCGAAAAGCAACGGGCGACGCTTGTCCTTCGCGCGTATCACGATCTCTCGCATCAGCAGATCGCGGATATCCTCGGCAGCTCGGTGGGGGCGGTGAAGGCAAACTTCTTCCACGCGTTGAACAACCTGAAGAAGATTCTCGGACGCGAGCCATGACGCATCTCACACCGGCCGAACTCGTCGACGCGGTCGAACACACGACGGGGGCGGTGCCGCATTCGCATCTGGCGGCGTGCGAGACGTGCCGCAACGAAGTGGCGCGACTTCGTGATGTTCTGTTCGCGTCTCGCGAAATCGAAGTCCCTGAACCGTCGCCGCTCTTCTGGGATCACCTTTCTTCTCGTGTGCGAACGGCTATTGCCGATATGCCAGCCGGTCGCATCCCGTCGCGCGCCGCGTGGCTGCAGTGGAAGGTGCTGGCGCCTCTGGGGGCGCTTGCGCTGCTGGTTCTCGTGCTGGCGACGGTGATGACGCGAGGACCCCTGACGTCACCGCTCGAACCGACACCGCAGTCTGCGAACTACCCTAATCCTGCTTCGGCAGCCTCAGGCGATCGTGACTGGGAGGTCGTTTCCGAAATCGTGGGCAGCGTCGATCTCGACCAGGCCCACGAAGCCGGCATAGTCGTCGGTCCCGGCGATGTGGACCGCGCGGCACTCGAGTTGAGCGCCGCAGAACAGCAGGAATTGATGCGGCTGCTCAAGACGGAAATGGAAAAGGCAGGCGGCTAGTGCGCACACTGTTTCTGCTGTTGCTCGTGTCCACGGTCGGTCTCGGCGCGCAGGAGCCGCCGCCCAATGCGCCGCCGGCGCCCGAGCAAGGATTCACGCCCGGTGAGATTCAGCGGATCTTTGACGGGTATCTGGTGATGCAGGCGCAGGATGCGCTGGGGTTGAGCGATCAACAGTTTGCGCAATTCGTGCCGCGGCTCAAAGTGCTGCAGGATACGCGGCGCCGGTATCAACAGGAGCGAATGCGGCTGC
>DASPWV010000340.1:0-2065 GCA_035637635.1 Vicinamibacterales bacterium
AGACAGATGGAAGGAGGCGCAACTTTTCAGCATTCCGCCTGCTGCTCACCCCATCGCGCGGCCGCCGTCAGGCCGTCGCGTGATGGGGAAACTCGAGCATGATCGAGGAGACCGTCGTCATGCAGACGGCGACGCCGCAGCCCCCACCGCGGACGAACCACGACGTGCAGTTGCGAACGCTCGAATCCGAGGCAGATTGGGCGGCGGCGACAGCGCTACAGGTCGCCACGATGACCGAGCAGTTCGGCCATCGCGGCCATGCGTTCGCGCGAAACCAAATGGCGCGCTACCGTCGGTTCGTTGCCGAAGGGCGCGGCGCCTGGTTCGGCGCTTACGCCGACGACGAGCTCGTGGCTGACATGGGCGTGTTCGTCGAGGATGGCCTCGGGCGCTTTCAGGCGGTCGAAACCGCTGCGGCGTTCCGGAGACGCGGGGTGTGCGGAACGCTCGCTTACCATGCCGCCCGTACCGCACTCGCCGAGTTGGGCGCTCGGGTGCTCGTGATAGTGGGACTGCCCGACCACACTTCGCAGATCTACCGGTCGGTCGGTTTCGAGGTCCGCGAGCGCCTGATCGCCGCGGTCCGCCGCGGCACGCCGGCCACTTGAGAATTGCGCGGCCCCCGGTCTCCGTACCGGGCAGGCGAGAAGCGGGGCTTGCTCGCATCCCGCATCTCACGCATCGCCATGCACAATTCGATGTCGCGACGAGAAATCTTGAGTCAACGCTGCTACGCTTTTGGACGATGACGCTCCTGCCCCGTTGGTTTCCCGGATTCGTCCTCACCTGCTTCGCTACCCTGTCGTGGGGTGGCTGCGTGAGCAAACCGACGATGCATCTGAGCCACGCGGAAATCAGCGGTGCTCAGCTGTCAACCTATCCCCCGAGCATCGGGATCTTGATGACCGTCGTCGTCGACGTCTACAACCCGAACAGTTACGACGTTGCCATCCGAGCCATGCGCGGGCAGGTCGTCATGGGCAACAACCATTTGCTGCCCGTCGATTTTCGTCCGCCTGGAAACGGCGTTTGGCTGGCCTCCGGCAGAACCACTTCGATGCGCGTTCCGATCAGCCTCCCACTCGACCTTGGGCTATTGCTACTGCAGGAGTCCGCCGCAGCCCCGTTCATTCCCTATCGTCTGACGGGACGCGCCGATGTTACGGCGTCGAACACCTTTCGCATCGAGAGCGACAACTACGCCGTCGACGAACAAGGAACCATTTCACGGCAACAGATCGCCGCCATCATTCCGAACTCGTTCGGCTTATCCGGCTCGATGTGAAGCAGACGTTTGCGACGAAAGTCCGGCCTTGAGGACAGAACACGCGACTCCATACAACGCATGTGAGTCCCACCCACCTCCACGTCAACGCAGGCTCGCACGCCCGCAGCGCGATGGCTCTTCATCTTGTGGCTGCTGGGTATCAGTACAGATGGGCTGGGCTGTACGCATGCAGGATCGACCGGCTCACCGGCCGGTCCGGACTGCGACGTCGAGATCTTGACCTAACTTGTCATTCTCGTGGGTCTAGCGCGCGGTGAGCTGCGCGTTGCTCCAGTCGGCGTGATCGGAGCCGACGCCATCTCCGCCGTCGGTGACCACGAGCCGCAGGTCGTTCGTGCCTGTGGCAAGGGGCACGCTGATGTGGCGAGCGGTGGTGCCTCCACGTACGACGCCGCTGTCGAACAGCTTCGTGCCGTCCACCCAGACCTGGAAGACGACCGATCCGGCGCCGTGCGTCTCGTCGTCGACACCGATGTCGGCGCTGACTGCGCTGTAGCGGCCCCCAAGGTTGAAGTGGACGTCCGAGTTGGCGTGCGCGCCGATCCCTTTCGGGAACGTAACGGCGTTGATGGCCATCAAGCGCCCGTCGCCCGCGGCTTGCTCGCCATTGCTCATGTCGCGCTCGACCGGCCCCCAGCCGTTCAGCGCCACGAGGAACGGCTGATCGCCGAGCAACGGCAGCTTGGTCAGCTTGGCGCCTGCCCAGTCAGCGTGATCGGAGCCGATGCCATCGCCGTTGTCGGTGACCACCAACCGTAGTTCTTGGACATTCGCAAC
>DASPWV010000341.1:0-6883 GCA_035637635.1 Vicinamibacterales bacterium
TCGACGTCGAGCTCTTTCGCGCGCTCGAGAAACCGGTCGATGAGAATCGGGCGATCGTGCGATACGTCGACAGCGCTGGCCATGTAGCGATCGAGCGTCGCGACGTCGTACACGATGGCCATCGCGCGTCCGCCGAGGACATACGACGGGCGCACGACCACTGGAAAGCCAATCTTCGCCGCCACCTCACGCGCTTCGTTGCGCGACGTGGCCGTGCCGCTTTCGGGCTGCGCGATGCCGAGATCCCAGAGCAGACCGGCGAAGCGCTGGCGATCCTCGGCGAGATCGATCGAGTCGGGCGAGGTGCCCAGCATGCGAACGCCCTCTTCCTGCAGCGCAAGCGCGAGCTTCAACGGCGTTTGACCGCCAAACTGCACGACGCACGAGACCTCGGGCGTTCCTTCGCGTTCCCGCTCGATGACGGCCATGACGTCTTCGAGCGTCAGCGGCTCGAAGTACAGACGATCCGACGTGTCGTAGTCGGTCGACACCGTCTCCGGGTTGCAGTTCACCATGACGGTCTCGAGGCCTTCCGCCCGAAAACCGAAAACCGCATGACAACAGCAGTAGTCGAACTCGATCCCTTGCCCGATTCGGTTGGGACCGCTGCCGAGAATGACGACCTTCGGCTTCTCGGTCGGGTCGGCTTCGCAGGTGTCTTCGAAGCTGCTGTACAGGTACGGCGTAAACGATTCGAATTCCGCAGCGCAGGTGTCGATGCGCTTGAACGCGGTCTTGAGATTGAGCTCGCGACGGCATTCCCTGACGGCGGCTTCGCCCGAGCCGAGAATGTGCCCCAGCTCCTGATCGCCGAACCCGGCGCGCTTGAGCGTGCGCATCAGATCGTGCGACATGTCACGCAGGCCGATCATCTCGGCCGTACGCCGAAGCTCCACGAGCTCCGCGAACTGTTCCAGAAACCACGGATCCATCTTGGTGAGGTCGTGCAACTGCTCGATCGACCAGCCTTTGTCGAGCGCGCGGAAGAGCGCCCACAGGCGCCGATCGTTTGGAATGACCAATCGGCGTCTGAGCGCGCTGTCCTCCTCCGCATCTTCTTGTTCCGCGGTTTCGTCACTGCGCGGCTGCGGCCGCGTAAAGAGCAAACCATCACGACCGAGCTCGAGAGAGCGGATGCCCTTGAGAAACGCCTCTTTGAACGTGCGGCCGATGGCCATGGCTTCGCCGACCGATTTCATTTGCGTCGTCAAGGTGCGATCGGCCTGGGGGAATTTTTCAAAATTCCAGCGCGGGATCTTTACGACCACGTAGTCGATGGTGGGCTCGAATGACGCCGGCGTAACGCGCGTGATGTCGTTGGGAATTTCGTCGAGGCGATACCCGAGCGCCAGCTTCGCGGCAATCTTCGCAATCGGAAAACCTGTCGCCTTCGAAGCAAGCGCCGATGATCGCGAGACGCGCGGGTTCATCTCGATGGCGACCATCTTGCCGTCCGCAGGATTCACCGCGAACTGAATGTTCGATCCGCCGGTCTCGACGCCCACGCGGCGGATGACGCGGCGCGCCGCGTCGCGCATGCGCTGATATTCCTTGTCCGTGAGCGTCTGAGCGGGCGCGACGGTAATGCTGTCACCGGTGTGGACACCCATCGGATCGATGTTCTCGATCGAGCAAATGACGACGAAGTTGTCTGCGCAGTCGCGCATCACTTCGAGCTCGAATTCCTTCCAGCCGATGACGGACTCTTCGACAAGGATCTCGTGCACGGGACTCAAACTGAGTCCCCGCGACGCGATGTCCTTGAACTCGTCCACGTTGTACGCAATGCCGCCGCCGATACCGCCCAGCGTGAAGGACGGCCGGATGATCGCGGGAAAACCAATCTCCTCGACCACGGAGAGCGCGGAATCGAGCGATTTGGCGATGCCGCTTGCCGGCACGTCGACGCCGATTTCCTTCATCGCGTCGCGGAACTGCTGCCGATCTTCGGCAACCCTGATGGCGTCGAGTGACGCACCGATCAATTCGACGCGATGCTTCTTGAGCACGCCGGCTTCGGCAAGATCGACGGCGAGATTGAGCGCCGTCTGGCCACCCACCGTGGGCAAAATCGCGTCGGGTTTCTCGCGCGCGATGATCTGCTCGACGACTTCAACCGTGAGCGGCTCGACATAGGTCCTGTCGGCAAGCTCAGGGTCGGTCATGATCGTCGCCGGGTTGCTGTTGACGAGCACCACCTCGAGCCCCTCGGCCTTGAGCGCCTTGCAGGCCTGCGTGCCTGAGTAATCGAACTCGCAGGCCTGGCCGATGACGATGGGCCCGGAGCCCAGGACGAGCACGCGTCGGATGTCACTGCGTTTGGGCATCCAACATCACCACATCGCCACCTGTCATTTCTTTTCCATCTCTTCTATGAACTGCCGGAACAGATAGTCCGCATCGTGCGGCCCGGGCGACGCTTCGGGATGGTACTGCACCGAATAAATCGGCTTCTCCGTGTGGCGAAGCCCCTCAACCGTTCCGTCGTAGAGATTCAAGTGCGACACGCGCGCGTTGGCCGGCAGCGACTCGGGATCCACCGCAAAGCCGTGATTCTGTGAAGTAATCTCGACCTTGCTGTTCGCGAGCTGCTTGACCGGATGGTTTGCCCCGCGGTGCCCGAACTTCAACTTGAACGTGCTGGCCCCGAGGGCGAGACCCAGCAGTTGGTGGCCAAGGCAGATGCCGAAGATCGGCCGCTCGCCGGTATCGACAAGCGTTCGGACATGGTCGATAGCGTAGGTGACGGCTGCGGGATCGCCCGGACCGTTACTCAGAAAAATGCCATCGGGTTCCCACGCGAGGACGTCGGCCGCCGGTGCTGACGCGGGAAACACGCGGACGGCGCAGCCATGCGCCGCGAGACGTCTGAGGATATTGAGTTTGATTCCGTAGTCGTACGCCGCAACGCGCAAGGTTTTCCTGGCGTGCCGCTCAGGCAGGACCCCGAAGGTGGCCTCCACCACCGTGTCGGCCAGAGTCGGCGAGAAATCGTACGGTTCGACGCAGGTGACATCGCGGACGAGATCCGATCCCTCCATCTGCGGGATCGCGCGGGCCTTTTGCACGAGCTCGTCCGGATCCAGAGCGGCGCCGGTCGCAATCACACCACGCATCACGCCGACGGACCGCAGCTTGCGCGTCAACGCGCGTGTATCGATGTCGCCGATGGCGACGATTCCGTGCCTGGTCAAGTAGTCGCGCAACGTGCCTTGCGAGCGCCAGTTGCTCGCGATGGGCGACGGATCGCGCATGATGAAACCGGCAACCTTCGGTGCGCCGGACTCCCGATCGGCCGCGGCAACGCCGTAGTTGCCAATCTGCGGCGCGGTCATCGTCACGATTTGTCCGGCGTAGGAAGGATCCGTGAGGACCTCCTGATAACCGGTCATGCTCGTGTTGAAGACAACTTCGCCGGAAGTTTCGCCGGAAGCGCCCGCCGAAACGCCCTTGAACCACGTACCGTCTTCAAGAGCGAGTATCGCGTTCATTCGAGTTGGTGAGGCCGGTTGTGGAGAACTTCACTGGCGGCGCCACGAATTTTATCATGCAATTCGTACCTGCTGACGAATGCCTAAGGCGTGTCGACTCTGTAACTTGACAGTGTCCGCGAGCGTCTGAGACAGTAGGCCTTTGGTGCATTCCGACAGCACATCGTCGGCCGCCACGGCCCCAATCGCGGTCGACATACGCCGCTTCCCCTGGATTCGACGCCTCGCTTCGGATTACGCATTCGCGTACGACCGCGTCGCCGATTACTTCGCGGGAGATCCCGCGAGTCCGCAAGCGTGGGCCGATGCCATTCACCGGCGGCACGCGCATCGCGGCGCACCCGACGCCATCGCTCGCGTCGTCGCCGGGCAACAGGAGCGGCGCGGTGCGCCCGCCGCGGCGCGCGCCGAGGCGGCGCATCTCGTCGATCCGCGCACTGTCGTCATCATCACTGGCCAACAAGCGGGTCTCTTTGGCGGGCCGCTTTTCACGTTGTTGAAGGCCCTGACGGCCATGAAGCTCGCGCATCAAATTCAGCGCGCGCACGGCGTACAGGTCGTGCCCGTGTTCTGGATCGACGCCGAGGATCATGACTGGCCGGAAATCAGCGGCTGCACGATCCTCGACGCCGAGTTCGACCCGCGAATTGTGCGGCTCGGGGATCTTCCGGGCGCGGGCAAGCTGCCAATCGCGCGGCTGATGCTGGACGAACGGATCTCGCGCGCGATTCAGGACCTCACGGGGTTTCTACCGGAGAGCGGGTTTCGCGATGGACTCATCGACGGACTCCGGCGCGCGTATCGGCCAGGCGTCAGCATGGTCGAGGCGTTTGGATGTTGGGTCGAGTCGGTTCTCGGCGACCGAGGCCTCGTGGTGTTCGACGCATCGGATCCTGCCGCCAAGCCGATCGTCCGCGATCTGTTCGCGCGAGAGCTGTCGACACCAGGCGAAACGTCGAGGCTCGCAGACGAGGCGGGTCAGAAGCTCGTGTCCGCAGGGTATCACTCGCAGGTCACACCGCCTGACGACGCGGTTGCGCTGTTTTATCTGAACGACGGTCGAGAAGCGGTTCGCATTTCCGATTCTCAGGCAACCGTCGGCGAGCGCCAGGTTGCGCTCTCCGCGCTGGCGGACGAAGCGCTGCGCGAGCCGCATCATTTCAGTCCAAACGTGCTGCTGCGGCCGCTCGTGCAGGACACGCTGTTCCCCACCATTTGTTACGTCGCGGGACCGAACGAGCTCGCCTATCTCGGACAGTTGCGCGACATCTACGGCCACTTTCACGTGCCGATGCCGCTCATGTATCAACGCGCGACGGCCACAATCGTCGATTCCGCAACGCTGCGGTTCTTGACGAAGTACACGCTTCCGCTCGAAGCGCTGCAACCGCAGGACGAAGCGGTGCTCAATCAACTGCTGCAGGATCAGCTTCCGCCAACGGTCGAACAATCCATCAGCGCCGCCGCGGCCACCATCGAGCAGCAAATGACCGACGTGGCGGCTGCAGTGCCGCAGATCGATCCCACGCTCCAGGGCGTCGTGCAGTCGACGGTCGGGAAGATGCAACATGACTTGCGCACGCTACAAAACAAGGTCATTCAAGCCGCGAAGCGCCGCGACGAAACGCTGCGTCGTCAGTTCCACCGCGCGCAGGCGCTCACGTTTCCACTCGGCCATCCCCAGGAGCGCGAGATCGGGTTCGTCTGGTTTCTGAATCGCTTCGGTCCGGCGCTCGTGGATCGCCTGCTGGACGATCTGCCGCTCGAAATGGGCCATCACTGGGTTCTCACCGTCTAAATGAAGCATGGGCGGACCTAAAGGTGCGCCACTACACACCCTGCACCGCGTAGTGGCGGGTCTTTAGACCCGCTACACACCCTGCACCGAGTAGTGGCGGGTCTTTAGACCCGCCGGCTTGTGAAGAGCTAACAAGATAGGTAAGGAACGCCGAAATAGTGGTGAGAAGGCAGCGAGCCTGAATGCGCAAAACGAAACCGCGGAAGGCATCCTGGCCCCGCGGCTGGAGGATCAGAATTCCCGCCGGCCGCTGGCGCCGATACGCGCTTCTCGCAATCGGCGTTCCCGCGCTCCTCGCATCGGTCTTCCTCGGCTATTACTACGTTCAGTTCTCACGCATCATCGAGGCGCGCCTCCACGGCGAGCGCGATCGCGTCATCCCACGCGTCTTCGCGCGCCCGCTGACGCTGCATACCGGACAAGGCATCAGCGCAGCCGAACTCGTGGCGCGATTGAACGATCTCGGCTACACGGAGCGTCCTCGCATCGAGCGACCCGGAGAATTCTCGCTTGAAGGCGCGGCGGTCTCCGTGCGCCCGCGCGGCGGGGAGCAGGCGGCAAAGGTCGTGCGCGTGACGTTCCCGAAGCCACGCCCTTCGAAGTCCAAGGGACCCAAGCCTCCAGCGATGGCCGGCCGCATTGAAACGATTCAGGCCGACAGACATGTGCTCGACGAAGTGACACTCGACGCGCCCATGCTGACGGCGCTCGTCACGAGTTCGCGCGAAAAGCGGAGGCGTGTCCCGCTGACCGCCATTCCTGCGCGGATGCAACAGGCGGTGATGGCCATCGAGGATCACCGGTTTTTCGGTCATCCGGGACTGGATCCGATCAGTCTCGTCAGCGCGATCGTCACGAACGTCCGAAGCGATCGTCCCTATCCAGTCGGGCGCAGCACCATCACGCAGCAACTCGCGCGAATGTTTTTCTTGAGCGACGAGTTCAACGCGGAGCTGCAAAGCGGCACGCGCGGCCGAACGCTCGGGTCTTACCGGCGAAAGGTGCTCGAGATGTTCATGGCGATCATCCTCGAGACGAAAGCGACGAAGGAGGAAATCCTCGAGCTCTACCTCAACGACGTCTATTTAGGCAATCGTGGATCCTTTGCCGTGCACGGCGTGCCCGAGGCTGCGCGCATCTTTTTCGGCAAGGACATCACGAACGTCAGCCTCTCAGAAGCGGCCCTCATCGCGGGCGTCATTCAGAACCCTTCGTACCACTCACCGTTTGGACCACACGCGAAGGAGCGGCGCGACGTTGTTCTGCGAGCGATGGCTGAAGCCGATTTCATCACCGCGGCCGCCGCCCAGCGGGCCACGGCGGATCCCATTACCGTGTTGTCGCGAGCCGTCGACAACGAGGCGCCCTACTTCGTCGATTTTCTGGGAGAAGCGCTTCAGGCTGCGTTCCCTGACATCACACAGCGACCTGGCAGTCTCGACGTCTACACAACGCTCGACTTGAATCTGCAGCGTTACGCGCAAGACGCGCTGCGCGACGGCATGCTTCGCGTCGACGAAACTCTTGCGCGCCGGCGCCGCAAGCACCCGGAGCGCGCGCAAGCGGCGCTTGTTGCCATCGATCCACGTTCCGG
>DASPWV010000342.1:0-3671 GCA_035637635.1 Vicinamibacterales bacterium
CGATGACGTTCGGCTCATCGAGGAGATTGCCGTCCTGCGGGTGCAGGTTGATCTGCAGGTCCATGAACGGCTTCATCGCCTCACGCGCGCGAAGCAGTCCCCGGACGCACTTGAGTCCACGGACGGCCTCGACCACGACGTGCGATCGGATTGTTGTCGTGCCGTTCGCCGACTCGATGCGCGCCATCCGCATTGCGCGATCGAACACATCCTCCTCGGTGAACGTGTGCTTGATCTGACTCTCACGCCACGCGGTGAATCCGCGAATGAACTTGCCCGCCTTGCGCTCGGCGTCAAACTTTTCCCGGTCGGCGGCGAGCGTCTTTTCGTCCCAGCCGACGCGATCGGCCGTCAGCGTCTTGTCGAGATGAATGTGATGTTCGACCAGTCCTTCCGTGAGCAGCCGTCCGTTGCCGGCGATGGTCTCCGACGCTGTCACCGGATCCTGAGAGATGCGATCGATGCGGCCATTCCGCAGGAGCACATTCCAGAGTCCGCTGCGGCCGCGCAGGCGCACCTGCGAAATCAGTGTGGACTGATCGCTTGCCGCGGCGCGGCCGGCCTGCTGCGCCATCAGCGGCGCCGGCGCTGCCACCGCCACACCTGTGGCCATTACCTGACCCAGAAACCCACGCCGAGTGAGCGCGCTCATTCCCGCTCCTTTGCTGGAAGATTATCTGCGACATTCAAAGACTTTTGGCTGCCACAGAATCGGTCAATAATGTGCCACGAACGAAAACAACTTCGCGCGCGGAGGATTGTATGCGGACTCGGATCGTCATGGCGGCACTCATGTTCATGCTCGCGGGATCCGCGAACGCGTACGCCCAACAGGCGACAATCGTCGGCGCCGTGGCCGACGAATCGAAAGGCGTGCTGCCAGGCGTCACCGTCACCGCGACGGAAATTGCGACTGGACGCCAGTTTACGAGCGTGACCACCGCGCGTGGCGAATACCGGCTGGCGGGCCTTTCGCCCGGAAAGTACCGAGTCGAGGCGGCGCTGGCCGGGTTTGCGCCGTCAGTCGTGCAGGAGCTCGAGCTCCTTGTGGGCCAGAGCGCCACGATCGGATTCACGTTGAAGGTGGCGACACTGCAGGAGAGCGTGACGGTCACCGGCGAGTCGCCTCTCGTCGATACCCGGCAATCGCATGTCGCCGGCAACGTGGATCGCCGGCAGATGGAAGATCTGCCAATCTCCGGCCGCAACTGGATGGAGCTGTCGCTCCAGGTCAAAGGGATCACGGCAAACACCATCAGCACGACGCCAGGCGTGGCCAGAACAGCGTCGTTCCGGCTGAATCTCGATGGTCAGGAGATCACACAGGATCGGCTCGGCAGCTTTGGCCAGGGCGGCATCAGCCGCGATGCGATTGCCGAGTACCAGATTGTCACGAACATGTTCGACGTCACCATGGGCCGCTCCGTCGGTGTGCAGGTGCAGGCGATCTCGCGCGCCGGCACCAACAGCCTCGCCGGAAGCGCGTACGGATACTTCCGGGACGATGCGCTGAACGCGAAGGATCATTTCGTGGATCGCGTGCTGCCGTACTCGAATCAACAGGTCGGGGGCACCCTTGGAGGGCCCATCATCAAGGACAAGCTGCAGTATTTCGGTTCCTACGAGTACGAGCGTCAACCGGATACCTCGGTGGTCGCGCCGGCGCCGCTGGCGCCGCAGCGCGCCGAGATTCCCGTCGAAACGAATCAGCATTACGGGTTGGGACGAGTCGATTATCAGTTCAGCCGATCGGATCACCTGACAGTCCGCGACAACCTCTGGAAGTGGCGGACCGTCGAAGTTGCGGGACACCCGAGCCGCGTGGCCGATCGCAATCGCGATTCGCAAATGACCACGGCCAATTGGTCGCGAGTCGTCCGCAGCAACCTGCTGCAGGAGATCAAGGTCAGCTACTACAAGTACCACTACATCAACGTGCCGCGGACGCCGACGATCGAGTACGTCTTTCCGGGATTGACGTTCGGAGCGAACTGGAACTATCCATCCGAGGGCTTTCAGCGCACCGTTACCACACGCGGCGATCTCACCTGGCACAAGAACACCCACGACTTCAAGATGGGCGCGGAGCTGCAAATCCAGAAGGATGGCGGCCACTGGCGAGCGCGCGAGCGTGGGCAGATGTTCTTCAGCCGCCTGCCGGCCGACGCCGCGACGCGATTTCCGCTGACCGCCGACCCGAGTGGGTGGGATTTCAGCGGTCTCGATTCGCTCGTTACGCGATTCGATGTGAACTTTGCCGCAGGCAACGATTGGACCAGTGATGTGCCGCACCCCAAGGCGGCGGCGTGGATCGGCGACAGTTGGGCGTTGAACAACCGGGTCACGCTCAATCTAGGGCTGCGCTACGACGCCGGCTGGAAAGATTTCATCGCGCCCGGCGTTCGAGACACGAGCATCGTCATCAACAACGGACTTTTTACCGAGGACGTCGGCTACCGAAACGACATTCGCGATTTGGGCAACGTCGCGCCGCGAGCCGGCTTTACCTGGAACGTCACCGACAAGAACGATCTGGTGATCCACGGCGGGGGTGGTCTCTTCTATTCAACTCCTGGCGGACAGCAACTGGTTCTCGCGCAGTTGTTCAACGGTCAGCGAGTCATCACCAGTTCGTTTCCCAATGACAACCTCCCGGGTTTCCTCCAGAACCCGACGCGTGGTGTCACGGCCGAGGCCGTTCTCTCGGGCAGAGTGCCGCCGCCCGCACAGGCCATCAACGTGTTTGGCCACGACGACAAGATGCCGCGGATGTTTCAGGCGATGCTCGGATTCCAGAAGCAGTTGAACCAGGTCATGGGATTCGATGCGGACCTCGTGTACTACCGGGGTGATCGCGAGGATACGCAGCGCGATCCGAACCTGTTCTACGACCCGGCGACGGGCCTGTTCAAGAATCCCACGCGCTTCGGCCGGCCGCGCGCGGACTACGGCCCGATTAATTTGATGGAGAGCCGTGGACGATCGGACTACCTGGCTCTCGCGAGCTCCTTCACGCGGCGCTACCGCGACAACTTTCAGCTCGGGTTCACGCACACACTCATGTTTTTCAAGCGCGATACCGGGATCGGCGCGCAGGGTCTGGGCAACACACAGCTGAACCCGTTCGATCTCGATGATCTCAGCCTGGATTGGGCGCGTGGGACCGACTTTCAGCGACACACCGCGAACGCCAACGGCATCTGGATGTTGCCGTGGAGCGTTCAGCTTTCCGGAACGTTTCACTACGGTTCGGGCAACTACATGACGATCACCTCGCCGGTATCTGCTCTCGGCACCGGACCGCAGCGTGTTCGAGCAGACTTGACGGTCATTCCGCGGAATACGTTCAAGACCGATCCGTGGCAAACACTCTCGCTGCGGCTCTCAAAAGACCTGAGGCTCTATCGCGACGTCAAGCTCACGGCGATGGCCGAGATGTTCAACGTCTACAACTACGCTCGCTACAATCGCAACACGATTGAGGGAAACGCCAATTTCGGCAAGGCCACTTCGGCGGGCAACATGCCGCGAACGGGCCAGCTCGCGTTCAGACTCTCCTGGTAATTGTTCCGATTAGCGATGTCGCAGCGACTGGGACGTGGGCTGCTGCAACTGTCCGAGATTAAAGCCACCGGTGCGGGCGTGCGTGTCGTCGTCGCCGACAGCGGTGT
>DASPWV010000343.1:0-7014 GCA_035637635.1 Vicinamibacterales bacterium
CGGTCACTCTTGCGGCAAGTCCTGCAAGTCCGATTGTGAGTCAACCGGTGACCTTTACCGTCACCCCAGGAACTCCGGGCGCAAACGGGAACGCCATTCGAAATGTCACCCTTGATTTCGGCGATGGGTCGGCGCCGGCCAGTCTCGGAGCCATCACTTCGGCGACCTCCGTCTCGCATGTTTACAATCGCGCGGACACATACACGGTGACGGCCTCGGTGAGCGACATCGCGGGACAGCAGACGAGCAATTCGATGAGCCTCACCGTGCAGCGCGCCGTCGTCGGGGTCTCGGTCTCTGCCTCCGCACCGAATACGCAAGTGGGGACCCCCGTCACGTTTACTGTGACCGTGACCAACCCGAATAACGCGGTGATCCAGAGCGTGCTGCTGCGGTTTGGAGATGGCGGCACCGCGACTCTGCCTCCGACCGGCGGCACTCAATCGAAGGTCTACACCACGGCGGGAACGTACACGGTGCGCGCCCAGGCGCTCGATCCAAGCGGCAACGTGGTTGCCGAGGGCACGACGCAGATCATCGTTGCACCGGCGAACGCCGTCGACGTCCAGTTGGACGCGAACCCGGCGGATCCCGGAATCACCGGCTTCTCCTGTACGGCGAATTATCCGAAGACCTGCAACGCGAATCTCGTCGGCTTCGGCGATCGGATCCAGTTCACGGCGACCGCTGCCGGCGGCTTTGGCGGATCCGCCGTCAACTACACGTGGAATTACGGGGACGGCACTGGCGAAACGACGACGTCACACACCGTCGACCACGTGTTCACCAGGCGAGACACGTTCGTTGTGACCGTTCGCGTGCTGATGAGCAATGGGGCAATTGGCGAGCAGCGTCTGACGATGATCATTCAGTAAAGAGAAGTTTCCAGTTATCGATTTCCAGTTCATCCCTCGACGTTGCTCAGGATGAACCCTGAGCCGCGTCGAAGGGTTCAAAGTTTAGTTGGCGGTTTCTGCCCGATGCGTCGAGTTCGCGGATCGCAGAACCTGACAGCTTTGAACTGACAACTGGAAACTCTCTGTTTCTTTCCTTACTCCCAATCCGAATACTTCGATCCGTCCATCGCAGTCTCTTCCGATCCGCTTTTCACGTTGTAAATGCCCGGTTCCGCAGCGGGGTTATTCGGATCAGCCTCCGCAGGAACGGTCTGCCACGTATCAGCAGAATTCGTGATCGGATCTTTTGGGATGTCTCGCAAATATCCGCCGCTGACGAGATCCTGCAAGGACGATGGATATTTGTTTTTGTCGGCGTAGTACTGGTCGATGACGTCGCGTATGCGAAAGAGGTCTTCTCTGAGCGTCGCCTCGCGCGCCCGACGCACGCTGTTCGTGTACGTCGCCATCCCGACGCTGGCAAGCACGATGACCAGCGTGACGACGATGAGCACTTCGATGAGGGTGAAGCCGTTCCGTTTACGCATTGCAACCGCGTGCGTCGCGTGCCCCGAAATCATGTAACGCCACAACTACCAGTCTTTGTACTTCGTTCCATCGAGCGCGGTTCCGTCTGACAGCGTGAACACGTCGTACACGTTCTGCCCGCCCCATCGTGTGGCGTCCGCTTTGTCCTGGTAGGAGCGCATCCCCCACTCTTGTGATCCCGTGATGGGATCGATCGGGACGCGCCGAAGGAATTTGAGCTTACGGCCGGACGCGTCGTTCGCGACCGATACACCTGCGACGAGCGTTTCGAGATCGGGTGGATACCCTTCGCTCCCCACCTTCAGTTCGGTCGACGGAATCATCTGCGCATCAGCCGCGTCCTTGAAGTGATCGATCGCGTCACGCATCTCCCGCAAATCGCGCCGCAGCTCGACTTCTTTCTGCCGCTGGATGGCGACTTTTGCGAGAGGCTGCACGGCCGACGCAAGAATCAGGACGATCGTCGTGACGATGATCAATTCGACGAACGTGTAGCCGCGCACGTCGTCACGCCGCAGCCGGGCAAACTTCGTCATCGGTGCCTGTTCATCTGCTTCTACTTTACCGTCACCGTTGATGGCGTGAACATCAGCGCTCCCGTGCCGCCGCCAACCGTGGCCGCAACGCCGCTCGTGTTCAATGTCGCAGTGCCGGCAGCCACCGGTTCGAAGAGCACTGCAGCAACCAGGCCCGTGCCCGCCGCTCCGAGCTGGTCGCCCGGCCGCGTGATCGCGATGTCTATACGACCGGCAGAGGGGTCGACCTGTTGCGTGAAGGTGGCGTTGATGCCTCCCTGTCGCATGAACGACCCTTCCTGCACGTTGCGCACGCGAAGCACTGCCGGGTTGTACGTGATTGAAAGCGTCAGCGTCGATAAGCGCGTCGCGCCTGCAATAGAGACCGGAACCGTGTATGGCCCACCTCCGACGCGCATCTCCGCAGGCACTGACAAAAGCACACGAGCGGGTGCCGCCGGTGTGGGTGTCGGCGCGGGCGGGGGCTGCGCCGCAGGCGGCGTCGGGGTCGGCTCCGCAGGGGTCGGCGGTGTCACGGGCACCGTTGGGACGGGAGGCTGCGCTGGTGTCGGCACACCCGTCGGCGTCGGAGCTGTCGGGGGCGGCGTCGGGGCCGGTGGCGGCACCGGCGTCAGACCCGGAATCGGTGAGCTGCCCGGCGGGATTTGAAACCGCGGCGCCGGAGGGGGCGCGGGAGCGCCGACGACGGGTTCCGCAGGTGGAGGTTCCGGCGGCGGGCCTTGAATGAGCGGCGGCGGACCGCCAAGGGCCATGTTCTGCTGCGTCCCGATGTAGATGTTCCCCAGATCGCGCGCGGTGAGCTCGTGCGTCCGAACCACGCGCGGCGTAAGCAGCATGACGATATCCGTCTGCCTGATGTTGATGTCGTTGTCGGCGAAGATTTGCGACAGGACCGGCATCCGCAGGATGCCCGGAAATCCGCGCAGCGATCGACGTTCGTCCTCGCGCAGAAGTCCCGCCAGCAAATTCGACTCGCCGTCACGCAGACGAAGCCGCGTCGTCACTTTGCGCGACGTGAACGACGGGAGGTTCTGCCCCGCGATGTTCGTGTCTTGTCCGCGCGCGGAGTTTTCAATCGACAAGTCGAGAACGATCTCGCCGGTGTAGGTTACCCGCGGCGTCATGTCCACGATGATGCCGATTGGACGGTAGCCATACGATGTGAGTGGGTTCGCTGCCGCACCGCCTGTCGCCAGGGGGGTGAACGTGGTGCTGGGCACCGGCACTTCCTCGCCGAGGTTGAGCGTGACCTTCTGCCCTTCTGCTCCGCGCAGCTGTGGTTTTGCCAGGACCTTGGTATTCGAATCGCTCTCGAGGAAACGCAGAACCGCGGCTGGGACGGCAAGGTAGAAGTCGGCCGTGCTGATGCCTCGCGAAATCGTGTTGAGGTTGAACGGCGGCGGCGAGCCGACGTTCGACGGGGCCGTCGCTTCGGTCCCAGGCGCCACTTCCGGCGAGAACACGCCGCCGATGGCGTAGTCCGTCAGACTGATGCCGTACCGCTTGGCCCGTTCGCGGCTGACCTCGAGGATTTGCACGTCGATCACGATCTCGGCGCGCGGCTTGTCGTTCGCCTCGATGATTCGCTCGATGATGTCGACGACCGCAGCAGACGCGCGCACCACAATCGTGTTGGTGGTCTTGTTCGGCACGATCTGCGGCTGAACCGCCATGCCGGCAACGCGCATCACACCGAGAATCTGCGCCATTTCGGTCGCATCGGTGTGAGACAGAAAGAACGTGCGGACAACCTGCTCTTCGTACTGAAGCCGCTTGGCGGTCGTATCCTGCGCCACGATGATGGTGCGCGGGTTCAGCACTTTGTAGAAGAGCTGATTCGACACCATGATTTGCTGGAGCGCCTGCTCCAGCGTGACGCCTTCGAGATTGACCGAGACGGGGCGGTCCTGGAAGTCGCGGTCGAACATCACGTTGATGCCCGTTTGCTCCCCGATGAAGGTGAGGATGTCGCGCAGGCTGGCATTGTTGAAGCGGACTGGCCCTAGCGGCTGCGAGGGGCTCAGGAGCGGTTCCGCGGACAGCCGCCGTGCTTGTTCGCGAAGCTTCTCGATCTCGGGTCGCGGCCGTGCGGCTTCGACCCGCTCGCGAATGGTGCGCTCGATCTCGCCGGCGTGCGCGGACACCTGTCGATTGCTGGGGTCGAGCTCCGATGCCTTGCGATATTCGCGGAGCGCGTCCTCGAGCCGGCCTTCATCTTCGGCCTTGCGGCCGCGATCGGCGTGCACGCCCGCGGCGGCGAACGTCGCGCGTTCGAGCGCGATCTTGTACTCCGCGCGGTCGGGATTCTCCTGCACCGCCGTGCGGAAATATTCGACGGCGGCATCCCAATCGCCGACACGCGCCGCGCGTTCACCGCGCGTGAACGCGCGGCTCGCGGCGCATGCGACAAGCATGACGGCCACCATCACAACGAGCGTCGATTTCAGCAGTCGCAATCGCTTCCTCCGGCGGGCCTACTGACCTGGTAGAAGTTTCCAGTTTCCAGTTCCCAGTTCAAAGTTTCAGTTACAAGTTGGTGTTCGAACTGAAAACTAAACTTTGAACCGGAAACTGACAACTGGGAACTCATATCGATGTCCTACTGGCCCGTGAGCCGAATCGTCTGCCGGCCGCGGCCGTCGAGATGGGCCATTTCGATCGATTCGTTGCCGATCTTCAAGATGCGGTATTGGCCGAGAATGATATCGCCCTCTTTGCCGCCTTGAGGCGAGGATTTGCCGTCCGTCAACACGGCAACGCGCACACCGCCCTGCGTAAAAAGGCCGATGAACTTCAACGGGATCGGTGGCGGCGGCGGGGGGCCGGGGGGCACCGCCGGAACACTCGGCGCGACGGGCCCCTCGTTGCCAGGCCGCAGCGGCGTCGACACCGACGGTGCTGGCGCCGGAGGCGGTGGACGCGGCTCGAAGCGAAATGGATTGCGTCCCGCGTCGATTGGTTCACCGCGATCCACTTTCAACGTGTCGAGATTCACGTGTGCTGGCGCCTCGTTCGGCACGGGCGGCGCGCCTCCCGGTGGCCGTGCCGCCGTCGCCGCGCGCGGCGCCGGCGTGGACGTTCCGGATCGTCCGCTCGTCCACACCACCGCCGCGACGACCAGCGCCGCGACCAACGCGAGCGCCAGCCACAGCGTCCGACGTTCAGCGGCCATTCGTGCCTGTCCCGGTTCCGCGCGGCGCACTCGTCTTTTGCGCCGCGGGCGCCCGGTAATACGTCGAGAGCTCGACCGACAACGAAAGCGGTGAATTCTGGTCGAACCCTTCGGCCAGCACCATGTTGTCGATCACGACGAATTCCGGCGCGGTTTCGAGCTCGTAGAGAAATGCGCGGATGTTGTCGTACGACCCGGTCAAGGTCATCGACGTCGTCAGGCGTTCCAGCTCCGAGCCTTTGATCTCCTGGGTGTCGGCACTGCTCCGTTCGTAATGGACATGGTTCGCGTCGGCCAGGCCCTTGATCTTCGACTGCACGACGCGTCGAGCGGCGGCAACATCCGCCGGAAGCACGTCCTTGTAGAAGGTCTGCAAATCGACGCTCGCCCGCGACTTGCCTTCGCGCACGGCTTCGGCTTGCCGGAACTCCGCGGCTGCCAGCACCTGCTCCCGGGTCGCGCGATCGGTGCGCTGCTCGTTGGCCGCGACTCTCCGCGAGAGCGGCAGCACGACCACAGCCAGGAGCCCGACGTTGATCGCCAGCGCGAGTGCCAGCGGCACGAGCGCGGCGCGATGTTCCCGGACGACTCGCGACCACGGCACCGTCGTTGCGATGGAGTGCAACGCTCTCACGGCTTGCCCTCCGCAGAACGCAGACGCGGTTTGGCGGTCGTTGGCGACCGATTCACCGGGGACGTGTTTGCGGCAGCGTCGTTTGAATCAGACGCTGGCGGGGACGAAACGGCCGCCGGTCGCGAAACCTGCTTGTAATAGCCCTGGATCACCGATCGCAGCGTGCCATCGTCCAGCGTTTCGTCCTGACGCGAGATCACGCCGCTGAACGCGCCGGTGTCCTCGAGCCGCTCGACAAACGTGTCGAGGTTCTCGTACTTGCGCGAGATCGTCGTGACCGCAACGAGCATCCGCCCTTCGGTGTCGGTCTGCGGCGTAATGGCGACAATTCGCACGTCGGGCGGCAGGGTTTCTTCAAACCGGTTGAACAAATCCGTCCAGGAAAACGCGCGCCGATCGATCAGAAGGTTGGCCTCGCGCGCCTCGGCCTGTACAGCATCGACTTCTTGGCGATTGAGCGACTGTCGAACGACCCGCGCCTGATTGCGCAGCTCGCGTGCCTTGTTTTCGGCCGCCTCCGCGCGCGACGCGAGCTCACCATTGCGGCTGCTGAGCGACATGATCTGCATGCCATTGAACGTGGTCAGCGCCGCGGCCAGCAGCACGAGCACGGCGATCCCGCCGCGCACGGCGCGCTCGTTGTAGAAGGGACGCGTGGAAAGGTTCGTGCGCAGCATTCGATCAGGCGGCTCTTCGCTCGCGAAGCAGAATGCCCACGAGCGGACCAAGCGTAGCAAGGAGTTCAGGCGACGCCGTGATGCGATCCAAAAGCGCGGCACTTGCGCGCGGATCCAGCGCCTCCACCGCGACGCCGAGACGTTCCTCTAGAATCCGCAGCAGAGCGTCGGTGCCCCCAGGTGCCCCGGTCGCGCCCGCGATCAATACGCGAGTGAAGCCTCCGCCCTGCAGGCGGTCCTCGTAGTACATGGCGGTCTGGTGCATCAAATCTACCAGCGTGCTCTCGGCGTCCTCCTCGGTTCGATTGCGGAAAAAGATCACGGCATCGTTGCGGACGACCGCGAGCGTGGTGTACGCGGCCGCAACATGCACGAGCAGCCAGTCCCCGCTGGGCGCGGTCCGGCTGGCGAGCACGCCGTTGATCACGCTGAAGGTGGCGAGATCGATCAGACCGGCATGCACACCCGCCTGCGTGCACGCCTGTTCGTACTGCTCGATGACGTCGCGGCGCGCGACGGCGACGACAAACTCCTGACCGCCTTCGGCCGG
>DASPWV010000344.1:0-3673 GCA_035637635.1 Vicinamibacterales bacterium
TTCCGCGATCAGTTGAAGACGCTCCGCAAAATGGGGCCGCTCGAGCACATCCTCGGCATGCTGCCCGGCATCGGCAACCTCACAAAAGGCGCGGCTGGCGCCGGCACCGCGGCGATGAAGCCTGACGAGCGTCAGCTGCGCCGCATCGAGGCCGTCATCAACTCGATGACGCCCGAAGAGCGCAAACACCCCGAGGTCATCGATGGCAGCCGCCGCAAACGCGTTGCGCGCGGCAGTGGAACGTCGGTCGAAGATGTGAACCGCCTCTTGAAGCAGTTCAACGAAATGCGGCGGATGCTCAAAGTCGTTGGCCAGATGACGGGCGAGCCGATACCGGACGCGCCGAAGAAGAAGAAGAAAAAGGGACCGTTCAGTCTGATGAAGTAACTTGAGGGAACAAATGCTTTCAATACGCATGCGTCGCACGGGTTCGAAAAAGCGTCCGTTCTATCGTGTGGTCGTGACCGAAGGTCGCGAGCCGCGTGAGGGCAGCTTTCTCGAAATCCTTGGCACGTATAATCCACGCACGAAGCCGGCTGTCGTCGAGATCAACCGCGAGCGCGTCACTCACTGGGTGAGAAACGGCGCACGCCTGTCAGACTCGGTTCGCACCTTGCTCGCCCGCCATCTGACGAAGGATCGGTCGGCCGTGCCCGCAGAGGCGCTGTCAGCCGAGCCAACGGCGCCAGCTCCGGCTCCGGCGCCTGCGCAAGCAGAGGCCGAGCAGGCCGAGTAAAGTGCCAATCGCCGAGTGGCAAGTGCCGAGTGGCAAGTGCCGAGTGCCGAGTGCTAAGTGCCGTTCAGTGCCAGGTGCCGAGTGCCAGGTGCCGAGTGCCGAGTGCTGGGCGGTGGTGGCAGGTGTGAATGCTTTGACCGATGCGTCTGCGGGAGACTTCTGTGCCTGATCTGAAGGGACTTGTGGAAACCGTCGCACGTGCGTTGGCCGATCAGCCCGACGCAGTTCGTGTTACGGAAAGCGAGCGCCGCGGCATGACGATTATCGAGCTGCAGGTCGCGCCAGGTGATCTCGGTCGCGTGATCGGTCGTCAAGGTCGCACGGCGGCCGCTGTCCGCACGCTGCTGGCCGCCGCGACGGAAGGAGAGGGGCGGCGCGCGACGCTTGATATCCGCGATGCGTCGGCGCGGTAACGATGCCTGCCTCGCGTGACGACAGCCGCGAAGACAGCGAAGGACCGAAGGAAGCGCCGGGAAACTGGGACGATATGGTGCTCGTCGGTATTGTCGCGAGAACACATGGCAATCGCGGGCAGGTGATCGTCAATCTCGAGACCGACTTTCCCGAGGATCGCTTCAAGCCGGGCGCGACATTGTTTGCGAAACGACCCGATGGAAGAGTCGAGCAGTTGCAGGTAACCTCAGTAAGGTTTCAACAGCAACGGCCGATATTGGGACTGGCGGGCATCGGCTCAATTGACGAAGCTGAGCGACTGTCAGGTGCGGAGTTGAAAGTGCCGGCGAACGAACAGGAACAACTGCCGCCGGGCACTTTCTATCATCATCAGCTGATCGGTTGTGAAGTTGTCACCGGCACGGGCGAGTCGATCGGCAGAGTGACAGCGGTTGAAGGAGCCGGCGAGGCGAGTCGCCTGGTGGTTCGTGGCGCCCGGCGAGAGGTGCTGATTCCCCTGGCAGAGGAGTTTTGCCGCGTGGACGTGCCGTCGAAGACAATCACGGTCACTCCGCCTGAGGGACTGCTCGAAGTGAATGGCGACTGGCGTCAGTGAAGGTCGACATCATCACGATCTTCCCGCGCATGGTCGAGGCCGCGCTGGGCGAGGGAATCGTTGCTCGAGCGCGTGCGCGCGGGCTGCTCGATATCGTGATTCACGATCTTCGGGATTTTACGACCGATCGTCACCGCGTCGTGGACGACGTGCCGTTTGGCGGTGGACCCGGAATGGTCCTGAAGCCCGAGCCGGTGTTCCTGGCCGTGGATCGAATTCAATCAACGCGCGGCGCGTTGGGCGCGGTGCTGTTGACGTCTCCGGCAGGGAAGGTGTTTTCGCGGGCCGATGCCCGGCGGCTTGCCGCGACCGCGCAGATGACCGTGATCTGTGGCCGCTATGAGGGTGTCGACGATCGCGTCCGGCAGCACGTCGCGACCGAGGAAGTGTCGATCGGCGATTACGTCGTGTCCGGTGGCGAGCTTCCGGCGCTTGTCATCGTTGATGCGGTGAGTCGTTGGGTGCCAGGGGTCGTGGGCGACGAGGAGTCGGTCGAGGCCGACTCGTTTGAGCGCGGGTTGCTCGATTATCCGCACTTCACACGCCCTGCGGAGTTCCGCGGCTACCGGGTGCCCGATGTGCTGGTGTCGGGCCATCACGGTGAGATCCGGCGCTGGCGTCGCCGGCAGGCCATCGAGCGCACGCTGGAGCAGCGGCCCGATCTGCTGCGCGGCGCCGCGTTGGACGAGGAAGAGCGAGAAATTCTGCGCGACATCGAACGCGCGCGCGCGCGCGAGTAGAGAAGAAGGGAGTAAGTGACATGGGCGCCATCGAAGTGATCGAAAAAGGGCAACTGGTCGATCGACCGCGGATGAAGGCGGGCGACACCGTCCGTGTGCACGTGAGAGTAAAGGAAGGCGACAAAGAGCGCATCCAGATCTTCGAAGGCGTGGTGATCAACTTGCGGCGCGGCGGCGCGCGCGCGTCGTTTACCGTGCGGAAGGTCTCGTTCGGCCAGGGTGTCGAGCGAATCTTCCCCATGCATTCGCCGATCATCCAGAAGGTCGACGTCGTCCGCTCGGCCAAGGTTCGTCGCGCAAAGCTGTACTTCCTCCGCGAGTTGAAGGGCAAGGCCGCGCGGATGAAGGAAGTGAAGAAACAGGCAGTTTAGGCACCCTGGGCACATTAGGCACCCTAGGCACCTTAGGCACCTTAGGAACGTTACCCTCGTCGTGAAGAAGGTCGGCGCGCGACGCACCATTGAAAACTCGCTCCGGCGATATGGGTTCGTGTGTGTCGCAGGCGTCGACGAGGTCGGACGCGGCTGCCTTGCCGGGCCGGTGATGGCGGGCGCCGTCGTGCTCAACCCGGATCGGCATATTCCCGGTTTGGCCGACTCGAAGGCGTTGACGGCGCTCTGCCGGGATCGGTTGTTCGACGAGATTGTCTCTCGCTCGGTTGCGTGGGCGGTCTCGTCGGCGGACCCGGCGGAAATAGACGAGATCAACATCCATCAGGCCACGTTCAGAGCCATGCAACGGGCGATTCATTCCTTGGCTCCCCTCCCTGACCTGGTTCTGGTGGACGCATTTCACATTCCGGCACTGCTGATGGCGCAGCGCGGCGTGGTGAAGGGGGATCGACAGTGCGCCGCCATCGCGGCGGCCTCGATCATCGCGAAGGTCACGCGGGACCGCTTCATGGACCGCTTGCATGCCGATGATCCTCGATACGGTTTCGACCGACATAAAGGGTATGCAACCGCGGAACATCTGGCGGCCGTCGCGCGGCACGGCTACTCGAGCGCTCACCGGCGGTCGTTCAGGCCCCCAAGCCTGTTCGATTCAATTGAAAGCGAGAGCTGATGGCGGCATTTGATCGCGAAGGCACGCTCAAGAAGGCCGAAAAGGCGCTGCGCCAGGGCCGAATCGATGTCGCCATCGACGAATACCGGCGGATCATCGATAAGCACCCGCGCGACTGGAACA
>DASPWV010000345.1:0-7603 GCA_035637635.1 Vicinamibacterales bacterium
GACGGCGTGTCGATCAAGGCTTCGAGCGGACCCGCGGGACCGCGAATCTCACGCAGAAATTCGGTCGCCATCGGTTGAGACCTCTGCGGCAAAACGGCACACGAGATTCGCAAACTCGCCGGGTTTCGTGACCAGCCCGATGTGCCCCGTGCCGGCGAGCGCGACATGCCGTGCATCGGGCAGGTGCTCTACGTACTGCCGGGTCAGCGACGGTGAAACGACGCGATCGAGCCCGTCCTCACCCGTGATCACGAGCGCCGGCACGTGGACCTCTGAAAGGTCCCCAAACCTGTGATGCTCTGCGCAGCGCACACGTTGCGCCATTCGTTTCGGCGACAATGGCGCGGCAACGACTCGGTAGCCGCACGCAAGCATGAACCGCGCGCGACGTCCTGCCGGAATTGCCGTGCGCAGCTCAGGCAGCATGCGCGCCGGCGACGCGAGATAGAACAAGGGACTCAGCAACCGCGGCGCGCGCAGGTAGAACCGCGCCCGCCTGTCCGGTGTCCATCCTGGCGGCAGCGCAGAGACCAGCACGAGAGCGGCGACTCGATTCGGATGGAGGCGCGCGAATTCGGTCGCGATGAGTCCGCTGAAGGAGACGCCCACGATCACCGCGCGGCGAACGCGTGCGCGATCGAGCGCGTCGAGCACCTGGCGAACATAGGATTCGAAACCCGCGCCTGCATCGAACCGAAAGCCGCTGGTCGGCTCGTCGCACAGCGAAAAGGAGAGGACGCGGCAGCGCTCCGCCAGCGCGTCGACTGTGGGCGCCATCCATTCCCATCGGCCCTGAATGCCGGGGATGAGCACGATTGGAATTCCGGAGCCTCGATCGATCATGTTCAGAACGCTAGTTTCTGAGCGGTTTGCCGGTTTTCAGCGTGTGCTGAATGCGTTCCAGCGTCTTCGGCTCGCCCAGCAGACTCAAAAACGCCTCCCGCTCGAGGTCGAGCAAGTACTGCTCGCTGACCATCGTCGCGTGGGGGACGTCACCGCCCGCAAAAATGTGCGCCAGTTTCCGGCCGATGAGCGCGTCGTGATCCGATGCGCGGCCCGACCGCCAGGCCAGATGCACGCCAAGCTGCAGCGCGGCGCGAAGCGAGGCGCCGCCGACCGGAATCGACGCGCGTAGGGCCGGCTTGTGATAGCCCTCACGAACGCGTTCGAGCGCGCGCGCCTTCGCGTCCGCGATCAAACGCTCACGATTCATTGTGAACGCATCTGTGGAGGCGAGATAGCCCAGCCGCAATGCGTCAGGTCCGCTCGCCGACACTCGCGCCAGCGCAACCGTTTCGAACGCCTTCTGGACGTACGGCAATGGGTCGCTTTGCGGCGTCGGCAGCTCGCTCATCGCGCGCACCAGCATTTCCTTTGTGCCGCCGCCCGCCGGAATAAGACCCACTCCGACCTCGACGAGGCCGAGATACGTTTCGCCCGCCGCCTGTACGCGATCGCCGTGCAACGCGATTTCGGCACCACCGCCGAGCGTCAAACCGGCCGGGGCTACGACGACCGGCACGTCGCTATACCGCAGGGCCATCGTCGCCTGCTGAAACGCGCGAATCATCAAATCGATCTCTTCCCAGTTGGCCTCCTGGGCTTCGAGCAGGACCAGCATCAGATTTGCGCCGGCGGAGAAGTGCGTCGCCTCGTTGCCGACGACAAGCGCAGTGCCATTCCTCGCCGCTTCTTTCACGCCCGTCTGCAGCATCTGCACCGTGTCGCCACCGATGGCGTTCATCTTCGAGTGGAACTCGACGCAGAACACGCCATCGCCGAGATCCAGCAAGCTGGCGCCCGCGTTTTTCTTCATCACGCGGCGGGCTTCACGCGCCTGTCGCGCCAGGAGCAGGTCTGGACCGGCAGGCGGCACGAGGTCGTCACGAAATCGATTGGTGTCAGAATCGAGCACCCGTTGGACGAGCGGGGGCAGGCCGTGCTTCACCGCGTGGCCGCCAACGGTTTCGGCTGCCGCGACGACCTCGCGAACACCAATTGCGTCGAACAACTCGAATGGGCCGAGATCCCAGCCGAATCCCCACCGCATCACCCGATCCACGTCGTCTATCGAGTGGGCGATGTCGGGTGCGACCCGCGCGGTGTATACGAGCGTCGGCGCGACCGTCTCGCGGAGGAATTCGCCAGCCTTGTCGCGCGCGGTGAACAGGAGCCGCGCACGTTCGCGGACGTTGTCCACCGATTTGGCTGATTCGAGCGATGGAATTCGCGCGGATTGGCGAGCGCGATACTCGAGCGTGTTCAGATCGATCGTCCAGATTTCCGTCTCACCGGAGCTGCTCTTGCGACGCTCGTAAAACCCTCGTCCCGCTTTTTCGCCGATCAGCCCGCGGTCGAGCATCTGCTGCAGGAACGACGGCATCCGAAACGCCGCGCGATCGTCATCATCCGGCAGACGCTCCGCGAGATTGCGCATCACGTGAGCGAGCACATCCAGGCCCGCGATGTCCATGGTGCGGAACGTGGCGCTGGCAGGGCGTCCCAGCGCGGGACCGGTGATCGCGTCCACCTCCTCGATCGTGTATCGCCCGCTCGCCACTGCCTCGAGCGCGCGCACAACGCCGTACAGCGCGATGTGATTGCCGATGAAGTTGGGCGTATCTTTCGCAACCACTACGCCCTTGCCAAGATGCCGATCGGCGAATTCGGAGATCACCG
Source organism: Vicinamibacterales bacterium (assembly GCA_035637635.1). Lineage (GTDB taxonomy): Bacteria > Acidobacteriota > Vicinamibacteria > Vicinamibacterales > UBA2999 > DASPWV01. The sequence goes on from DASPWV010000345.1 coordinate 2,680, forward strand.
CCAGGACAGAAGGATCCGTGTCCGGTGTCGGGATGATCTCGAGCAGCCGCAGATAGCGCGGAGGGTTGAAGAAGTGCGTCCCAAGCCACTGGCTGCGGAACTCGGCACCGCGACCCTCGGCGAGAGCTCCGATTGGAATGCCCGAGGTGTTGGAGCTGACAATCGATCCACGGCGCCGCGCACCCTCGACTCGCGCAAGAAGCTGCTGCTTGATGTCGAGCCGCTCCACGACTGCCTCGATGATCCAGTCCGCGTGCTCGAGCCGGGAAAGGCCTTCGTCGAATCCGACCGTGGTCACGAGACGATGGGCGTCTGGCGTGAACTGAGGGTCGGGCTTCAAGCGGAGCGCACGCTGCAACCCCTCGCGCGCGAGCTCCGGCGTCATATCGAGCAGCAGCGACGGAATGCCGGCGTTGCCGCAGTGGAGCGCAATCTGCGCCCCCATCGTTCCGGCTCCCAGAACGGCGACGGAGTTGATCTTCACAATAAGGGTGTACTGATTATGACTGCAGTTGCTTAGGCGGAACCCCGGTTACCGTGTGTTCTGCAAGGATTTCGAGCGGGAGGCAACTACAGTTGCGGGTGCGCGGGTGCGCGGGTGCGAGGGTGCCGGTGCTTTGGTGCGGAGGTGCTCACATCTCTGCAGGTACAGTCATTGCGTCCAGGTGGCGCATGGGCGTTAACGATTTCACCGAGCTGATTTGCTGGCAGCTAGCGAGAGAACTGAACCGATTCATGTGGGGCATTATCGAAAGGCCGAAAGTGAGGCCGCATCGCAAATTTTGTGAACAGGTTGAGGATGCCGCCAGCTCCGCACCGCGAAATATTGCGGAGGGGTTCGGCCGATTCGATCACAAGGAATTTGCTCAATTCGTCAAAATCGCTTTGGCCTCTGAGCACGAGACCAAGACCAGCATCCTGGACGCGTTCGACAAAGGCTTCATCACGGAGGCCGAACGCGACACAGGGTTGCGCCTCTCGAAACGAGCGATCTCGGCCGCGGCAAAGTTCCGGCGTTATCTACTGTCGACGCCGACGCCGCCGATCAAGCCGAAAGCAAAGGGCCCTGCGAAAGATGACGGGTCAGCAGCACGAGGGTAAGCTTCCGCGCGCGTGCACCGTTGCGCCAAGGTAGCAGCAGCTGTCGCACATGCACGAGCACCCTCGCACGTCGCACCCCGCACGTCGCACCTTCGCACGTCGCACCCCCGCACGTCGCACCTTCGTGCTCGCAGGTCTCCGCGGCGAGCGCGCTATTTCCATCGCATCAGAATATTTTCGCGCTGAAAAACGCGCGCGCCGAGGTAGAGCAGCCCGGCGTTGACAACCGCCAGACCGGCGGCGATTGCGAGCAGCGCATTCACCCCGACCACGAATCCCCCCATCAACTGCGCCACGAACAGTCCGGTGACCGGCAGAATAATCAACGCACCAAGCTGCTGCGCCGACCGCGGATCGTTGACGCGCAAGGAGATGACAATCGCCAGCTGCAGCGACACGAGGCTGATGAGCGGCCCCACCACAAAGAACATCACCACCACGCGCGTGCCGACGAGCGCCCGCCACACGTCCGGCTCGGCGACCGCGGCGATGCCGCCCACGTACACGAGCAAGGTCGCCCACATCAACGCGAGCGTCAGCGCGAAGGGCGCTGAGGTCTTGGCCACGAGCAATTCGATAGTCGATATGGGCGTGGCGAGCAGCGGCTCCAGCGTCCGCGCGATTTTCTCACCGATGATCGCATGCGCCGCCAGCGCCATCGATCCAACCACTGGAACGAGCAGCAGAAACAGCGCGAACTGCTGAAACATGAACGCCTGCACCTGTGCGTTGGGCGCGAGCAGGCCGAGCTCCGGCAGCAACTCCGCCGCACGCTGAGCCGCGCGCTGTAACTCCTGCGCGTCCGCGACGTGTTCGCCCGAGATCTTCGGCGTGACGATGGTGATGAGGAACGCGGGAACCATTGCCGCAATTGCCGTGAGGATGGGCGGAACGGTCGCGCCAGGATTTCGCGAGAGCTCGGCGAGATCTTTCGCAACCAGACCGCCGATCCGTTGAGACGCGCCCGGCGTCATGCCACCTCCTCGCGTTCGTTGACGAGCGCGAGGTAGACATCCTCGAGCGATCGCTGCTCTGGAGTCACACGGCGGATGCGAATGCCGCCGCGGACCAGAGCGGCAATCACGTCGGGCACCAGGTTGGCGTCCACGGACGTCAGCACGAGCTTCGCCCCGCGCACTTCGAGGCCGCCGGCGGTGAAGGATTTCACAATCGTCGCGGCGTCACCGGCGGCGCCCTCGACGTCGATCTCGACGCGCGTGCCGGAAAGCGTGCGTCGAAGCGCATCCGGTTCGTCCAACGCCAGCAGGCGCGTGTTCAAGATCGCGATCCGGTCTCCGAGGCTCTCCGCTTCTGTGAGATTGTGCGTGCACATCAGAACGGCACGTCCTTCGGCGCGCAATCCTGCAATCACATCGCGGATGTGACGCGCGCTTGCCGGATCAAGACCTGCCGTGGGCTCGTCGAGCAGAACGATCTGCGGATTATGGAGAAGCGCCCGCGCAATGGCGACACGTTGCCGAAGACCCTTGGACAAGCTCCCCGCGAGATCTGCGGCGCGATCGAGGACGCCGACGATTTCGAGCGCTCGATCGACCGCCTGTCGCGGCTTGGTGATGTTGTAAAGATGCGCGTAGGTGAGCAGATTGCGTCGGACCGACAGGCGATCCCACAACCCCGGAGTCTCGGTGAGCATGCCGATGGCCCGGCGCAGCCTGGCGGCCGTGCGGCCGGTCAGCCGTTCGCCGCAGATATCCACGCTGCCGCGCGTCGGCAAGATCAGCCCACCGAGCATCCGCAACGTCGTCGTCTTTCCCGCACCGTTTGGACCGAGCAGGGCGAGGATTTCACCAGCGCTCAGTTCGAACGACAGAGCATCGACCGCTACTCGTGAGTCGAATCGGCGCGTGATTGACTGCGCGCGAACGAGCTCTCCAGCCATGTCTCATCAGACTAGCAGGCGATGATGGGTCTTCGTATCTCAGACCGCACAGAAGTTCCCGGTCCTTCGCAGCCGTGAAGAATTTCATTCCTGCGTGCTAGCGCAGTTCGAGATCGCGTCTGATGGCGTCGAAAAACAAACCGGCAATGCGCTCGTTGCCGGCTTCAGTCGGATGCAGCCCATCGACACCGATGTAACGCGGCATGTCGCTGACGAGGCCTTCATACAGATCGACGAGCAGCGCGCCGGCGTTGCCTGCGTCCTGCCGAATGAGACCATTGAGGTCGTCGACCAGTTGCGGCGCGATGCTGCGCAGGCCCCCGGACCGTAGAAAGCAAGACCAGAGACAAGCGTGGCTGCACGCGCGTGTTCACGTGACGGGGACCGCCGATGTTCATCCTATTTTATGGAGAAAACTCATAGCAGCCCGGTGTCACGAGCAGGTGTCCTTTGGCGTTGAAAAAGAGGCTCGTCGGCAGGATCTCGCCCGCCCCCCGGAACTTGACGGTGCGAACCTTCTCGCCGTTCGCGTCGAACACGTACGTGAACGGAATCAGAAAGGTCACCCACAGATTGCCGTGGCCGTCGACAGCCGCCGCTCGTACCGTTGGCATCACGAGCGGGAGCTCCTTGCCGTCAACGGTCCGACGCGGCCAGACCTTCGGCATCTGCTCGATCACCGGATCGAGCTCTCGTCCCTGCATGACGCGCTCGAACATCAGCGCGCCGTTTGCGTCGTAGCGCTGGAAGAGCGGCATGCCTGCGAGAAAGACGAAGAAGTATCCACCATCGGCGAGCGGCACCGGCACGCCGGCATTCATCGCGAGATGCAGCTGGCGGTCGCTTTCGTGTCCGGTGGCGCGCAGCCGCCCGATACTGCGAAACGGTGCGCCGGCGAGTCCATACTCCGTGATGAGCGCGCCGGTCTCGGGCTGGCTGAGCGCGACGGCTTTGCCGAGGAACGCGAGCGTGCCCACCCCGTTCAGCGTGAGGCCGGCGATTGAGATACGCGGCTCCGCCCTGCCAGGCAGCAAAAATCCTGTCACCCAGTTCCCCGCAAAATCAAACACCTGCAGCCGCTCGCGGCCGTTTGGCGCATCGGCCACGACAAACGTGCCGTCGGGGGCGAGCGCAAACGCGGTGGGATCGATCACACGGCCTGTTTCTCCGCCAATCGTGACGACCGTGCGGCTGCCCTTCATTTCGGGATCGATGCTGTGCACCGAGTGTCCGCGTCGATCGAACACGTAGTACACGCCTGATGCGGTCTGTTGAAATGCGAGCGGCTCGCGGTACTGGCCGCAGATTTCAGGAGGCAGACCGCCGATGGATCGAAGGACTTCGACGCGCCCGGGAGAGGATCGCGGCGCCGCCGTCTGCGCCGCTGTGGGAACTAAGAACGAAGAACGAAGAACGAAGAACGAGGAAAGAACAAAAAACACATAACGAAGAACACAGAACGAAGAACGAACCACGAAGCCACGAAATCCCACGCGAGCAGGACACTTGGGAAAACCAAATTGTCTTTCGTGATTTCGTGATCTCTCGTGCTTTCGTGGCAACGTTTTTGGGCGGGTGGTTCCTAGTTCTTAGTTCAGTACCGCGCCAGCTCGCGAATCGCGGCGAACACGTCTGCGGTTTGCGGCAGGATCTCTTCTTCGAGTTCCGGGTGGTACGCCACCGGGCAGTCCATCGCGGCGACACGCTTCACTGGCGCATCGAGAAACTCGAACAACTCGTCGCCGATTCGTGCAGCGATCTCGGCCCCGAACCCGCACGTCAACTGATCCTCGTGTGCAACGATCGCGCGGTTCGTTTTCTTGACGAGGGCGCTGATTGCTGTCCAGTCGTACGGGACGATCGTGCGCAGATCGAAGACGGCGACGCTGATCCCATCCTTTTCGGCCTGTTGTGCCGCCAGGA
>DASPWV010000346.1:0-5297 GCA_035637635.1 Vicinamibacterales bacterium
AGCCGCGCACCTCGCCGTACGCCTTCCAGGGCATGGGAGTGGAGGGACTGAAGCTGCTGCGCGCCGCGGCCGACGAAAGCCGTATGGCCACGGTGTCCGAGGTGATGGAGATCGGGCAGATCGAAGGGATGCTGCCGTACGTCGACATTTTGCAGGTCGGCGCGCGCAACATGCAGAATTTCAATCTGCTCACCGCGTTAGGCCAGATCCGCAAGCCGGTACTGCTCAAGCGCGGCATGTCGGCCACGATTCAGGAGTGGTTGCTCGCGGCGGAGTACATCATGACCGGCGGCAACTACGACGTCATCCTCTGCGAGCGCGGCATCCGCACCTTCGAGACCTACACGCGCAATACGCTGGACATCTCCGCGATTCCGGTGATTGACAAGTTGTCGCATCTTCCGATCATCGCCGATCCGTCGCACGCAGTCGGACGGCGCGACAAAGTGATGCCGCTGGCGCGGGCGATCGTCGCCGCCGGCGCCGACGGGCTGCTCATCGAAGTGCATCACGATCCGGACAAGGCGGTCTGCGACGGTCCGCAGTCGCTCTATCCCGATCAGTTCGCGCGCCTGATGGACGAGTTGCGCATCATCGTGCCGGCGGTGGGACGGAGGTTGTGAGCCGACATCAGCGCGGCCGCGTTTCTGGATCTCGTTTCGACTCCAGATTGAAAATCCGACGGCGCGCTGCTCGCGCAAACGCCGGCGTTCGCCCATCGAGCGCGCGACAAACGGGCGGCGATCGTCGACGACGTCACTTCGAGTCATGGCTGCCTGCAGAACGCCGGTTGTGTGCTGCCGGCCTGCGCCTGCAGGCGACATGACAGAATCGATGTGGTTGCTACTTCACCGGCGCCATCAAGTGCTGATACGGCGTGCCAGGCCACATGATGTAAGGCATGGACGTATCGGGATCAGCGTCCTTCGGATAAGAATCGTAAAAAGCCTGATCGGCGCCGACCACCATGACATGAGGGCCCGTCTTGATCCAGTGGTTGGTCGCAGTCGGCTTTGTGGCATATGGGTCCGTATTGCTTGCATCGGTCCCGCCGGCGAGCATGTACATGAAGCCGACCTTGCCGCTTGGCGGCGTCTGATGCCCCATCCAGGCCTGCGCCCATGCCATCGCGTTCGCGTCAAGGCACATCGGATCGGGCCCCGGCGTCCCTGGATTGTCGGGCATGCATGTGAATCCGTTTGTTCCCTTTCGAACAGTTCGCATCGTGCCGTCGGCGGCCATCGCGACGATCGTGGCGCCCTTCGCCACGCTTGCCGGCGCGGCTTTCTTGGCGCTGGCGATGAGATCGGCGTCGGTCGGCGTCGAAGCCTTCTTCGCCGCCAGCGCGCTCGTCACGACGACGGCGCAGATAAGGAGACCCATTCCATACTTTACGTTCACAGATTTCCTCCCATTCTTTTTAAGAAACGAGTTGTTTTGGAGCAGGGCACTGTACGTCCCCGCCCGACAGGAGGCAATCGGCTGAAATTGGAATCGGCTAGCCGGAGCCTTCGCGAAAAGCTATGCCGAATTCCCAGGCGGCTGGGCGGGCAAGTCAGGGTTCGTTTTTTCATATGTGTATCCTGATTGCAAAAGTGCGAGATGCATGCTGGTCTTGTGATCGATAGCGAGCTTATGAAAGTGAACGAAGCCCATGTGTAGAAACATAAGAACACTTTTCAACTTCGACCCTCCCGCCTCAGAAGAGGAGATCAGCGCTGCCTCGCTGCAATTCGTGCGGAAGATCTGTGGCTTCGCCAAGCCGTCGAAGGCGAACGCCGCCGCGTTTGATCTCGCCGTCAGTCAAGTCTCCGAAGTTGCGCAGGCGCTGCTCTCGTCAATGGTGACGAATGCCGGTCCGCGTGACCGTGATGTCGAAGCCGCCCGAGCTCGCGCCAGAGCGGCGGAACGGTTCGGTTCGATGCCACCAATTAGCGGCTGACCGCTTTCCGCTCCTTCGCAATCCATCGGTCGATATTGCTTTCCAGCACGTTGAGCGGGACAGCGCCACTGCCGAGGACAACGTCGTGGAATTCGCGCACGCCAAAGCGCGTGCCGAGAGCTTCCTCAGCGCGGTGACGAAGCTCTTTGATCTTCAGCTCTCCGAGTTTGTACGCCAGCGCCTGACCTGGCCATGAGATGTAGCGATCGACCTCGGTCTCCACTTCGTGCAGCGGCAAGGCAGTTCGCGACGCCATGTAATCAATCGCCTGCTGGCGCGTCCAGCCCATGGAATGGATTCCTGTGTCTACGACGAGACGGCAGGCGCGCCACATTTCATATCCGAGACGGCCGAAGTTTGAATACGGATCGGTGTAGATTCCCATCTCTAGGCCGAGCCACTCCGAGTAGAGTCCCCAGCCTTCTCCGAACGCGGAGATGTATGAGAAGCGTCGGAAATTCGGCAGATCGCCGAGCTCGCGGCTTCGCGCGATCTGAAGGTGATGTCCGGGGACCGCTTCATGCAGCGTGAGCGATTCGAGGTTGTACAGCGGCCGGCTTTCGAGTTTGTACGTGTTGACCCAGTAGATTCCCGGTTGCGTGCTTCCCTGTGGCGCGCCCACATAACGCCCGCTCGTGTATTTCGGGGCGATGTCCGCGGGCACCGGCTCAACTGTGTACGGCAGCCGCGGCAGCGTCTTGAATTCCGACGGGAGCTTGCCGTCGATTCGCTTCGCGATCCAAGACGCGTGCTCGAGCAGCTCTTGTGGAGTCTTTGCATAGAAACGTGGATCAGTTCGCAGGAATTGAAGAAACGCGGCGAAGTCGCCATTGAAGCCGACCTGCTTCATCACTGCGTTCATCTCGCCCGAGATGCGATTGACCTCACTGAGGCCAATGTTGTGGATTTCTTCGGGCGTCAGGTCGAGCGTCGTGAATTCTCGAATCTTGAAACGGTAGTAAGCGGCTCCATTCGGCAGCGCGGAAGCGCCGAGCGTCGTGCGAGCGCCGGGAAGGTATTCGTTGTGGAAGAAGTCGAGGAATTCGCGGTAGCCCACGACAGCGCCGTTCATGATCGCAGTGCGGCCTGAATTGCGGAGCCGTTCTTGCTCGCTCGCCGGAATGGATGACGGAAACTTCTCGAAAGGAAACCAGAAGACGCTCTTTGTCGGATCGTCGACCACGTGCGCGGAAATCGTGGTGTCGTAGCCTTCCAGCGTCGCACGCGGAACGGTCATGCCGCGCTTCAGACCGAGACGCATCAGAGCGATCTGTTCGCGGACGTAACGCGGCCACGCGTTGAGCCGACTGATGTAATTCTCGTAATCCTTGACCGTGGCGAGCGGCATCTCCTTCGGCAATCTCGAGAAACCGGAGTGGAAGCCGGAATCGGCGTTGATCGGCATCTCGTAATCGCCGAACTCGAAAGACTCGATCCCTTGGTCGATCTGCTGCTTGAAAATGTCGTAGTTGACTTGCTCATCAACCGGCAACTCCGAGCGATGGATGTGTTCGAGTTCAGCGAGCGTCGCCTTCCGCTGTGCCTGACGCCGCGCGAGATCGGCCGGCGTGACTGACGGCAACCGATCGTCATACTCGTGTCTGCCGACGGAAGTCGCGAAGAGTGGGCTTTCTCTAAGACGCGTTTCCCAGTTCTTGTCGAAGATCGCGTGAAGTTTCGCGACCTCGTCTGCGACGGCCGGAAGGGCGAGGAGTGCAAGCAGGGAAAGCATGCGCGCAGCTTACAATAGGCCGTGCCTTTCAAGAGCCAGGCGCAGCGCCGGAAATTCGCAGAGCTGTTGGTGAAGGGAAAGATTTCGCCGGAAACATTCGAGGAGTGGAACCGCGAGACGGGCGATCAGAACCTTCCCGAGCGCGTGAAAGGGAACGCGAAGCCGAAGAAAAGGAAGACCGCGGCGAAGAAGCGGCGGCGGTCGTAGCCGCCACCGCCCACCGTTTAGTGCTTCACGTGTTTGTTGCGCTCGTACTGGACAAGATCGCCGGCCGCGGCGCCGACGAGCGCGCCAGTCAGTGGGTGGCGACGATCGATCAATGCGCCGGCCGCGGCGCCTACCAGCGCGCCACCAGTTTGGCTGTAATGCTTACGGTGATAGGTCGTCGAGTACGTCCGACGATGATGGTGATGCGTTCTTGCGAATGCTGCGTTTGCAGGCACGAACAGCGCGAGACTCAGCACTGCTGCCTGAATTTTCGTCGAAAGCGAGGTCATGCCTTTTACCTCCTGCTTCAATATTTTTGCGAGGCCTATGCCCACTTGTGAGTACCTTAACGTCTTGTATACTCACGAGTTATGCGCCATCTTTTCTCCCTCTTGCTCCTGCTCGCTTCCACGGCTCAGGGTGCTCCGCCTCCGCTCGATGATGCCACGCGACGGCTCACTCATGACATCTACAAGCAGCTGATCGAGATCAACACCACCGAGTCGTCCGGCAACTCGACGACCGCTGCCGAAGCGATGGCCGCCCGCCTTCACGACGCTGGATTTCCCGCGGCTGACGTTCAAGTGCTCGCGCCGAATCCTCGAAAAGGCAATCTCGTCGCCCGGCTGCGCGGCTCGACAAAGGCGAAACCGATCCTTCTTCTCGCACATCTCGATGTGGTCGAAGCGAAGCGCGAGGACTGGTCGGTCGATCCGTTCACCTTCACGGAGAAGGAAGGCTATTACTACGGCCGCGGAACGAGCGATGACAAGGCGATGGCGGCGATTTTCGTCGCCAATCTGATCCGCTACAAAAAGGAAGGATGGACGCCGAAGCGCGACCTCATCCTTGCGCTCACCGCCGATGAAGAGACCGGCGACTCCAACGGCGTCTCGTGGCTGCTCCAACAGCATCGCGATCTGATCGACGCAGCGTTTGCGCTCAATGAGGGCGGCGGCGGCCGGCTCAAAGACGGCAAGCGAATCTACAACGGTGTCGGCGCGAGCGAAAAGGTCTACGTCTCCTTCAAACTCGAAACGCACAACAAAGGCGGGCATAGCTCGGTGCCACGTCCTGATAACGCGATTTACGAATTAGCCGAAGGGCTCACGAAGCTCGGAAAGTTCCAGTTTCCTGTCGAGCTGAACGAAGTCACCCGCGCGTACTTCGAACGAATGTCGAAGCTCGAGGAGGGACAGACCGCAGCGGACATGGCTGCAGTGGCGAAAGGAGACGCGGATGCTGCCGCACGTCTGTCGCAGACGGCGGTGTACAACGCGCTGATGCGCACCACGTGCGTCGCCACCCGGCTCGAGGGCGGCCACGCAGACAATGCGCTGCCGCAGATGGCGCGGGCGACCGTCAATTGCCGCGTTCTACCTGGCGATTCCGCCGACGAAGTGCGCAACACGATTT
>DASPWV010000347.1:0-9439 GCA_035637635.1 Vicinamibacterales bacterium
CGAAGTTGAAGCTCTGCTTCTCGAGCAACCGGAGCGCCTTCTCCACCGCATCGGGAATTGACCCGGCCTGCAGGTTGACGACGGGCGAAATCGCCGCCGCCGGCTCCGTTGGTTTGTGCGACGACACGCCGAGCAGCCGCGCCACTTCGTTGTCGCCGCGCTTGGCCGCGAGGTCGCGCGCCGTTTCGTCGTAATCGGCTGTGTAGCTCGTGTCCGCGCCTTTGCTCAAGAGCAGCTTCACGACACCCGCAGGCATCACCTCGGAGCTGGCAGCCAGCATGAGCGGTGAGAATCCACGAATGTTGCGAATGTTGACTTCGGCTCCGTGATCGAGGAGCAGCCGCACGGTTTCTTCCACGCCCGCGGTGCCGGCATTCCCCAGCGCAGTTTCGTTGCGCTTGGTGCGTACCCGTGCGTCGGCGCCGCGATCGAGCAACAACGCGACGGCCTTGGGATTGCCGTTCGACGCCGCGAACATCAGGGCGGTTTCGCCGGCGCCGTTTTGCACATTCACGTCCGCTTTACTGTCGATCAGCAGGCGCATGCCCTCGACATCGCCGCGCACGGCCGCCGCCATCAGCGGTGTTTGTCCGTTCACCGTCGCAATGCTGGGGTCGCCGCCGCGCTCGAGCACGAGCCGAAGAATCGAACGGCCATTGCCAAGCGATGCCGCGAGATACAGCGGCGTGCGCCCTTCAACCTGCTTGGCGTTGATTGCCGCACCGCGCGAGAGCAGCAGCCGCACTTTGGCTTCGTCGTGCATCGCCCAGTGCAGCGGCGTCGATCCGCGCCGGTTCTTCGCGTTGACATCGGCGCCCGAATCGAGGAGCAGCGCCATCGTCTCGATCGTGCCGAAGCCGGCGGCGTGATGAAGCAGCGTGGAGCCCGCAAGGTCGTGTGCCTTGACGATTTCCCGATCGCCGGCGATCAGCTGTTCGATTACGCGTCGCGGTTCCGAGCGAACGGCTGTCACGGCGGCTGCGACCTTTGGATCGATTGGTTTCGGCGGCGCTTCCGCGATCGATGTCCGGAACTCGGCGCCCTGATCGATCCACGCACGCAGAATGCCGATTTCGTCATCGGTGAGCGGGCCCGTGGGCGGCATCTGCAGACCGCCGTCGCCATCCACCACTCGTTTGATGAGTTTGCTCTCGGCACTTTTGCCGGGAATGATCACGGGGCCGTAGTCGCCACCGCGCAATGCGTTCTGGCGCAAGTCGAGCCGCAATCCGGATTGTTGCACCGCGTCCCCATGGCATCCATAGCAGTTCTGCGCCAGGAGTGGCTTGACGTCCTTTTCGTAATCGACCTTTTGCGTTGCCGCCGGCGGCAGCTGCGTCTGGGCAGCGAGCGGGAGAGACATCGCGAGAAGCACCAGAACGATTCTTTTCATTCGCCCTCCTCGGCGCGACTACATTAGCACCGCTGTGGCCGGTAATTTGCGGAAAATTGCGCCAGTTTTAACTTTCGCTGGTCCTCAATTACCGGTTCCGGCCATGCCACGGATGTTCGTCGCGCGGCGCGTCATCGGTAAATACGAATGGCAACGTCGCGGGGATTCACCGGCGGTCTCGAAGCGACGCGATGCCCACCTTCATGGCTCACTCGGCGCCGCTTCGAAGCCGGGACAGGCGCGCACCGGCAGTGGCGGATACTTCACATAATTCGGATCGGTGAAAGAACGTTCACAGAGATAGAAAGTCGACCGGTCGGAGCGCACAACGCGGCAGTGACGGCACCGCGCGCAGAGACCGACGGTGTCGGCTTGTCGATCAAAAGAGCGTATAGATGAAGGGGGCTGCACCCGTTCCTCCCACGAGGATCAGCACGCCCAGAATCAGCAGCATCAGCAGGATGGGCGTGAGCCACCACTTCTTGTTCTGCGACATGAAGCCCCACAGCTCGCCGAAGACGCCGGTAGAGCGGGCTTCAGATAATTCGCGTAAATCTTTTGTCATAGCGTAGGCACTCTAGGCACCGTAGGCACTCTAATACTGCCGAAACGCCTGTTCGGGATCGTCGTTTTGATGGTACGGCATCCAGTGTGATGCCGCCGCCCGCTGACGAAGCCGCAGCGGATCGCGCCCGGCGAGCCGCATGAAAAACCCGAGGGGCGTGAACACACCATAAAACATGATGCCCAGCGCGACGGTCGAAATGACGAGACCGATCGGGTAGGACACCGTCATCAGCCCGACGAACACGATCCGCGCCGCCTCGCGGCTCGCGACGACGAGTCCAGCCAGGAGAGCGCCGGCAACCCAGATTGCAATCGCCGCCACCGGCGCGTTGGCTCGCCACCAGGTCATCGCTCCCAGGGCGACGACGAGAAGCGGCAGCCATAGCCGCGCAAAGGTGCGGAGCTCTCGAGGGCCGGGATTACGATTGATGGGCAGCATCAGTCTGGCGAAAACGCCGCGACGTACTCGTCGGCGTCGAAGCTGCGTGAGACCGGCTGATCCGACTTGAGAAGCACGCAGCGCTCGAGCACGAGCGCATCCATATTGGTGGACATGAAACAGCGATACGCCTGTTCCGGCGTATTCACAATCGGCTCGCCGCGCACGTTGAAGCTCGTGTTGATGATGACCGGGCAGCCGGTTTTCTGCTCGAACGTTTTCACCAAATCGTAAAAGCGGCCGTGCCGCTCCGCGTCGACGGTCTGCACTCGAGCGGAGTAATCGACATGCGTCACCGCCGGGATGTCGGAACGAAGTTGCTTCAGCTTGTCGAGCCCGCGCGGCTGCTCGCCGTTGATCTTCGTGCGGCGCTCGGCGCGAACCGGCGCAACCAGCAGCATGTAGGGACTGTCGGTGCCCGGCGTCATCTCGAAATAGTCGGCCGCGCGTTCCTTCAGCACGACCGGCGCAAACGGACGGAACGACTCGCGAAACTTGATCTTCAAGTTCATCGTCGACTGGAGCGATGCGCTGCGCGCGTCGCCGATGATGCTGCGCGCGCCCAGGGCGCGAGGACCGAACTCCATGCGCCCGCTGAACCAGCCGATGACCAGATCGCGCGCCATCAGATCTGCCACAGCGTCGTTCAGACCGCGATCGTCGGCGTACTCGGTGTAATGCGCGCCGCGGGCATCGAGAAACGTCTTGATGTCTCTTGCGCCGTATTCCGGTCCAAGAAGCGAGCCGCGCATGGCGTCCGCGGGCTGCGATTGCCGGTCATGTCCAAGCAGCTGATGCCAGACATACAGTGCCGCGCCCAGGGCACCGCCTGCGTCGCCTGCCGCCGGCTGAATCCAGATGTTGTCGAAGGGACCGTCTCGAAGAATGCGGCCGTTCCCGACGCAGTTCAGCGCCACACCGCCCGCCAGGCAGAGATTCTTCAGACCCGTCTGCGAATGGACGTGCCGGGCGGCCTTCAGCATCGTGTCTTCGGTGACTTTCTGAATCGACGCCGCAAGGTCCATCTCCCGTTCCGTGATGGGCGCTTCCGGACGCCGCGGCGCGCCGCCAAACAAGTCGTCGAATTTCCTCGACGTCATCGTGAGACCTTGACAGTAGTTGAAGTACGACTGGTCCATCCAGATGGAGCCATCGTCTTTGACGTCGACAATCTTGCCGAGGATCCGATCGACGTAGCGAGGCTCGCCGTACGGCGCGAGGCCCATCAGCTTGTATTCGCCCGAGTTCACCTTGAAGCCGCAGAAATACGTGAACGCCGAATACAGCAGCCCAAGCGAGTGCGGAAAGCGCAGTTCGTGCGTGATCGTGACTTTGTTGCCCCGTCCGTAACCAATCGTCGCCGTGGACCACTCGCCCACGCCGTCGAGCGTCAATACCGCCGCTTCATCAAACGGCGACGGGAAGAAAGCGCTGGCGGCATGTGAGACGTGATGCACGGCGTAGAGAAAGCGGCGATTGAACTGCCCGAACGCCGGCCCTAACCGGCCTCCGCCAAGACTTCGGCGGTCCGCCGTAGCTTCAGCGAAGGCGGATGGACCGCCACTATGGAGTCCTTTTCTGATCTCGCGATCCTGGAACAGCTTCTCTTTGATCCAGATTGGAATCGCTTTGCGGAACGACTCGAAGCCGTCAGGAGCGAACGCAAGATACGTTTCGATGAGGCGATCGAACTTCAGCAGAGGCTTGTCGTAAAAAACGACGTAATCGATTTGTTCCAGCGTCAGCGCGGCCTCGCGCAAGCAGTACGCGACAGCGTGCGACGGAAATCCGGAATCGTGCTTCTTGCGTGTAAAGCGCTCCTCTTGCGCAGCCGCCACGATGCGGCCATCAACCACAAGGGCGGCCGCAGAGTCGTGGTAGTATGCGGACAGACCGAGAATCGCCGTCACCTAGTCGAGCTCACCTCGTCGAAGAATATACGACCTCCGTTCGCTTCGCTACCCGCGCGCTCCTGTTCATCATTTCGCTGGTTATTTTCTTCGGGACTGGAGAGCTCGCGCTGCGCGTCATTTATCGCGACGCGGGCAAACGCACGCTCGGCGGACCCGGCGGCCACTCCTTCGAGCACCTGGCCGTCCGGGACGATCTCCGCGGACGATTCGACATCGGCCCCAAGACGCCCGGCAAGAAGCGCATCATGATTCTCGGCGACTCGATCACCTGGGGGCAGGGCGTTCGCAACTGGCAGGACGTGTGGCCCGAGCAGCTCGCCGTTCGACTGGAGCAAGCGGGCCGGCCGCACGAAATGGCAGTCTTCGCGATGCCCGGCCGCGACATCCCGGATCACGTGCGCGAGATGGAGAAGTGGGGTTCGCAGGTGAAGCCCGACGTCTTCATCTATCAGTGGTACGTCAACGACATCGAGGTCGCCTCGGCGCGGCCCAACAACGCACGCCGGTGGCAGATGTGGGCTGGTCATAATACGCTGCGATCGCATTCCTATCTCTATTACTTTCTCGACAATCGACTCGCAACCTATTTGCCGCAACCCGACCGCTCTTATGTGCAGTACGTCCTGCAGGACTTCGCGCCTGGCAGCCGCGAATGGGCGGAGTTTGAACGGTACTTCCACGAGCTTGCGACGCGCGCCAGGGAGCTCGCGCCGATACGCCTGCTGATCATCTATCCGCAAGTGCCCTTCAGAGGGACCGCACCGCTGCAGGCGATCTACGACCGTGTCAAATCGCTCGCGAGCTCACACACGCTCGCCATACCGCCGGCCGCGTGGGTGCGATTTGCCGGAAGGATGATCAATCGGAACGATGCGCCGTGGGGGCAGGGGCTGCAGGTCTCAACGCAAACACCGGGGCAGCTCGCTCCCATCTTTGAAACAGGTGATTACTACATGCCTGCCGGACCGTCTGAAGTCACCGTCAAGCTGTGCATCGACAAACCTGTAATCGGTGCGGCCGGGGAGGGCGAAACAGCAGACGTCGGAGGAATTGGCTTCATCGAATTAATCGATCCCGCGACAAACGTTTCTGTGGCCGGTTCGGGCTTGCCTCATTTCCTGAACAAAACGGGCTGGCAGGAAGCGCGAGTTTCACTGATTGTTCCCGATGTTGGGCGACGCCTTCGTTTCCGCCTTCGCTCAGCTCGCTCGGGTTTCACGTTGGGATCGATCGAGATTGGCGTGGACTACGGCTTTCGGGTCGTCGATCTCACGGACGCTCTGAATACGTTTGATACACATTCGAGCATCTTCGACGCGCATCCAAACGAGCGCGCCCACACCATCGTCGCGCAAAGAGTGTTCGAGGCTCTCGACCAGGCCGAATCCGCGCATTGAAATCGCCAGCCGGAGCGATAAACTAGTCTTCAAAGGCTCTTGGCGCGAACCCACCACGCGTTGAAAGCCGTTGACCGTAAGGCTCCCAGGCACAAGCCGAAGTCCGGTATAGTCTAAAGTTGGCGTCCGGTCGACCCGTCTCGTTTTTAGAGGAATTCTGGATGTTTCCGAATATTCGCCGAGCAGGCGTCGCGACGGCTATGGCGTGCGCGACCGTCGCGTTCATTCATGGCCAACAGCAGCCGGTCCCACCCGATCAACCGGTGTTCAAGGGAAGCGCGATGCCCACCGTCGCCATTTATGCGACGGTGCTCGACGGCACTGGCCGATTGACGCCGGATCTCGTCAAGGACGATTTTGTTGTGCTCGACGATGGCAAGCCTGTCGAGATCACGCAGTTCTCAAACGAGTCGCAACCCTTCACGGCCGTCGTGATGCTCGATACGAGCGCGAGCATGACCGGCAACCTCGAGTTGCTCAATCAGGCCGCCGAACAGTTCGTAATGCGTCTGTTGCCGGTGGATCGCGCGCGGGTCGGCGCGTTCAATGACAAGATTCAGCTGAGCGACCGGTTCACGAACGATCGCGACTCGCTCATCGCCGACCTGAAGGACCTGCAGTTCGGGAACCCGACGCGATTGAACGACGCAATTGGCGCGAGTGTCGATGCGCTCGAGCGAATCAATGGGCGCCGCGTGGTGCTGGTCTTCACCGACGGCGAGGATACATCGAGCAAGGTGAGCTTTCGGACGGTACTCGATCGCTCACGCAACGAAGAAGTCATGGTGTACGCCATCGGGCTCGAATCGGAGTTCTTCAACGGCGTGCGGCTGCAGCGCTCGCGCCCGTCACGCGATCTGCGAAAGATTGCTGATGAAACCGGCGGAGGGTATTTCGAGCTGAAGAAGACCGACGATCTCGCGCCGACGTTTACACGCGTCGCCCAGGAACTTCGCAGTCAGTATCTGCTGGGCTTTACACCTGCGGCGCTCGACGGCAAGACACATCGCATCGACGTCCGCTTGAAACGATCGGGATTGACTGCCCGCGCACGAAGAAGCTATCAGGCTATTCCCGATCGGACGCTCACCAATTCCCACTAGTGGCGGCGTAACCGCTGAATCTGTAGCACATTTCGGAGCGCGGTGCCAGAATGGCAAAGGCGCGACGGAAGGGAGATCACACGTACGGGCCACAGAGGCACAGCGCCACAGAGAATTCCTTTTCAAGAGATCTTCCAGAAAAGCCATCTCTGAGCCTGTGCGTCTCAGTATCTACGTGCGTGAGCACGTGAGATGTCGTCCAACGATCATGGCTACACGAACGCCGCGGCCACAATCGTCAGCACCAGGAGAGCACCGACCACATACTCGGCGGTGCTTGAAAAACTCCACTCGTAGATCTTGAACATCTGCATCACCCCGTCTTCCACTTAGTTTGACGGCGGGCCGGTCGGGGATGTTCCTTGGCGGTCGCCGGCGGGCTTCCGCCTTCGCTGAAGCTCCGGCGGACAAGAAAGCCCCGCCATTACACGCTTTTCGTGCGTAGTGGCGGCCCTTCAGGGCCGCCTTCGAATCACGCGGTGTCGGTCCAGAAGCGCTCGAGAAGGTTGAGACTCACGCGCCGGCGGTATTCGGCGGTGGACCGAAGGTCGTCAATTGGCGTGACCTCTTCCGCGAGCACGCGTTTGCCTTCATCGAGCGACCCGCTGTTCGTCAGCGCAGCTTCGGTCCGGACGAGTCGCAGAACTGTGGGACCCACGCTACCGATCGCGAGACGCACGTTCGGACCGCGGACCGCCGCCAGCATCAGCTTTGAGATCGCCTGCGCTCGGCGGGTGCCAACCTTGCGCCACCACTGCTTCCCTTCCAGCCGGGGTATTTCGACAGCGGTAATCAACTCGTCATCGCGCCGGATGCACGCGCGGTAGCCCGTATAGAACGACGTGAAAGGGACGCGCCTTTCACCCGCCGCGCTCGCGAGGATGACCACGGCGTCGGCGGCCGCAAGCACGGGCAACGAATCCCCCGCCGGTGATGCGTTGGCGATGTTGCCGCCCAGCGTGCCCCGGTTTTGGATTTGCCGTCCGCCAATCTCGCGCGCCGCCGCGACGAGCATCGGCAATCGTCGTCGCACAGCCGATGAGGCGATCAACTCGGTATAGGTCGTGAGCGCGCCGATGCGCAGCGCAGATCGACTGACGGCGATTCCTCGGAGCTCGTTGAGCGGCCAGAGATCGATAAATCGAGTCGCGCTCGCGGTGCCGAACTGCAGATTGACATAGACATCGGTACAGCCCGCCAGCGGCGTGAGCTTGGGCTCGTCCTGCATCATCTTCAACGCGTCGCGCAGACTGCGAGGTCGCAAGAGGCTGAGGGAGGAAAGTTGCGTCCGCATCGGAAAATGGGTGGCCGCGAATACCTATAGCGGTCGCTCCCGCGAACGTCCCGGCGGCCGCGGACCGCGAGACTTCGCCGCTCCTTTCTTCACCGCGTTGTAAATCGCGACGTAACCCGTGCAGCGGCACAAATTGCCCGCGAGCGCGTCCTGAATCTCCGCAGTCTTTGCGCCGCGCCGAATCGCGAGTGCAGCCATGATCATTCCCGGCGTGCAAATGCCGCACTGAGCGCCGCCTTCGATCGCAAATGCCTCTTGCAGCGGATGCAGCCGCGAGCCTTTCTGAATCCCTTCGATCGTGAGCACGTCGGCGCCCTCCACCTGCGCTGCGGGTACGAGGCAGGAGTTCACCGCGACACCGTCGATGAGCACGGTGCAGGCACCGCACTCGCCCTCTCCGCATCCTTCCTTCGTTCCGGTGAGCGCACAGTCTTCGCGCAGCACATCGAGCAGCCGTTTCATGGGGTGAACGGTCAACTGACGCTTCTTGCCGTTGATACGACAGCGGATCATGATTTCGCGGCGCTCATCAGACGCTCCGGCGTCGCAGGAATGGCTCGTATGTCCAAGCCGATATGTCGTAGCGCATTCACCACTGCAGGCGCCGGACCGTCGATCGGCATCTCGCCCACGCCTTTGGCGCCAAACGGTCCGTGCCGGTAAGGACGCTCCAGGATAAAGCTTCGAATGGGCGGCGTGTCGGGCGGCGTTGGGATGATGTAGTTGGTGAGCTGCGGGTTTGCCATGCGGCCATCGCGCATGACGACGTCTTCGAGCAGAGCGTAGCCGAGACCTTGCGCGGTTCCTCCCTCGATTTGTCCCATCGCCATACCGGGATGAATCGCTTTTCCAATCTCGGCGACAGCCGTTGTGCTCAACACCGTCACCTGCCACGTGTCGGGATCGACGTCCACCTCCACGACGTTGCATCCCCACCCATAACTGCCGTACGCATCGCCCAGGTAGCGATCGTCATCCCATCGAATCTCCGGAGGCTTCTCGTACTCGGTCGTGACGATGAAGCCGCCGTGTCTTTTGTAATACGCGCGGGGCGACATGCCTTTGAGACGCGCACGCATTTGCTCCGCGGCCCGCTGGAGCAGCCGTCCCACGATCATGCACGTGCGCGACGCAACCGTCGGACCGCTGTCGGGCACGAGGCCCGTGTCGGCATCGTTCACTTCGACCGCATCGAAGGGAATGCCCAACGTGTCCGCCACAATCTGCGCGTGCATGGTCCGCGTCCCCTGCCCGATTTCAGTGGAGGCCACAAGAATGCGGACGCCGCGTGCTGTGAGCTCGAGCGCGGCTTTCGACGCAAGCTTCACCTCAC
>DASPWV010000348.1:0-6180 GCA_035637635.1 Vicinamibacterales bacterium
CTGAACGTGAAGGCGCGCAACAGGCTCTCGTTGAAGAGATCCTGATTCCCGTCCTGGGCATCTGCTACGATTGCGGCCGGCCGTGGAACATCGCGGCCGCCCAACACGACGACCGTCGCGAAGAATGTCACCACGCAGGCAAGCACCAGTCGCCTCTGGGTCATGGTCCGCTCCATCAATAAAGGGCAGGCGGGCGCCGGAACTCGATCCCGGCGCTCCGCTGAACGGCGTGTCGATCAGAAGAAGAACTGCGCGCTGAACTGCGCGCTGATCGGCTGCTGCACTGACCCGCCCTTGCCATAGTTGGCGTTGAAGAGTTGGTTTGCACCCGCCAGGAATCCCTGAAAGCGACCGAGGTTCCCGACGTTGAAGAAGTCCACGGCGAGCTGGAGGCGGCGGTCCTGCGCGAAGTCGAAATCGCGGCCGACCCGCAGATTGATCACGTGCAGCGCCGGCAGCTTGAACTGGCCCTCATCGCGCGTGGGGAACGCGAAGCGATTCAACGTGGCCAACGGATTCGAGACGATCCGGCCGTTCGACAGCGTCACCGTCGTCGGCCCGAATTGCGGGTCGGCCGCCGCGACGCGTGTGATGATCGGACCGGACCACCGGCGCCCCTGCAACGCGTAGGTGGTCGCCAGGTTGAACTTCCACGGCGCGTGGTAGACCGCCGAGAAGCGGACCACCAGCTCGGTCCACTCGGCGCCGCCCGTCCCCGGGTTCAGACCGTTGTTGGAGCTCGCAACCCGGTTGTCGTTGAGCTCCATCCCCCGATTGAGGGGAAACGCGGCGGGCTGGATGAACGACGCGGGATCTCTCGGCTGCCACGTCCCCTCGAGATGACTCCACGAGCGCGTGAGGCTTCCGAGAAGCTGGAGCTGTTTCGTCTGCTTGGTGGCGAGGATTTCGAGCGCGTTGTAGACGGGATAGTTCCACTGGTTCGTGGTCAGCAGGAAGATGTCGTTCTGGGCCTCGTTGCGATACCCCTTGAACACGTTCCCGTCGTAGATGCCGTTGGTCTCGACGAGCGCCGGGCGATCCAAGTAGTCGCGGTGGATGTACCCGACGTCAACCGTGGCCCGGCCGCCGAACTGACGCCGATAGCCAGCGGCCCACTCGTCCACGACGGGCTGGTGATAATCCGGATCGAAGATGCGGCTCGAATTCAGCGCGGTGCTCGCCGGCGTCACGAAGACGGTCTCGAAGCTGCCGTTCCGATCCAAATCGTACAGCTCGCTAAAGCCGAGGGTATTGGTGCCCGCGGCGAACAGCAGCTGATTGATGCTGGGGGCGTCGTGCGCGCGCATGAATGACACACGGACCGCGTTGCGCTGGTCGGACGTCAGCATGTAGTTGATGCCCAGCCGCGGGCCGATGTCGACGCTCTCCTGCGTGTCGATTTTGAAGATGTCGTCGTGGCGCTTGACCCAATCGACGCGGACGCCCAATGTGACCGTGGCTCTCGGCGTCGGTCGCCAAGCGTCCTGGACGTAGAGGGCAGAGTCGGCGAAGTTGCCGCGACTGCTGGTGATCTGATCGCCATCGAAGATCTGACGCCGGAAAGGGATGCTCCCGAGGGCGGCGTTCGTGGGATCGCGTAGCACCTCGTCCTGTATGGTGAACCCGCCGTTCACGTAATGCGTGGTGTTCTCGATGTGCATCGTCGGCTGCAGCCAGGTGCCGAACCGCAGGTCGTGCGTGCCGAGCCAGCCGCTCTTGTAGGCGTTGAAGTCGGCCGTGACCGTCCACTTGTAGTAGGGTGAGTCAATTCCCGTGTCGGCATTGTCCAGATTGGCCCGCTGGGTCACGCCGGTGAGCCTGCCGCCCGACGCCTGCACTTCGCGAAATACCCGGCGCGAAGGGAGGTCGGTCCGGAGCGCCCATCTGCCGAACGACTTGTTGTTCCAGGAGAATCCGAGACGGCTGGTCAACCAGTCCGTCCAGACCGACGAGAGGCGCCCCGCGTAGCCCCACCCCCCGATGAACTCGCGCCGGAACTTGTCGGTGTCGAACGAGCCGGGGAAGTCGTAGGTGGTCGTGTCCCGGTTCACGAAGCTCTCGACGCGGTGCACCGAGTTGATCTGACCGCTGACCTTGCCGAACCAGATCGGGCCGCTTATGTCCTTGTCGAATGGTACGAAGTCCGGATTGAGGGCCTGCATGTCCGCGACCTGATCCGCCGGCCTGCCGACGCCGAACGAACCGGACCGATAACGATACGACCCGAAGAACCACCAGCGGCCTCGCCGAATCGGGCCGCCGCCAGCGATCTCGGGCTGGATCAGCGTCATGTACTCGCTCGTCCCGCCGGGTGTGTTCGTGCCGGTCCACGCTTTCGGTGTCCACGCGAACGTGCCGGTTCCTCGCAGACTATCCGTGCCGGACTTGGTCACGACGTTCGAGGCGACACCGAAACCGAGCGGCGTCGAGGCATCCAGGCCGCTCGTGGCGATCTGCACATCGGCAAGCGTACCGGCCGGCAGGTCCGAGTACCCGGGCCAGGGATTCTGCGCGGAGCTCATGTCGCTGCCATCGATCGTAGTCACGTACGAATTGAAGCCGGCGCCATGAACGTAGAACGTCCCGGCCGTGTTCTGCGTGCCGTCACCCACGACCGCGCCGGGCGTGAACCGGAGGAACTCGGACCAGTGCCGGCGGGCCGCCAGCGGGATCGACTGTGCCATCTCCCCGCTCACGTTGACGGCCTGCCCTGGGTTGGAGGTCTCGAGTAGTGGGGACTCGCCCACCACGGTCAGCGTCTCCTCCAGCGCGCCGACTTTCATGACAATGTCGACGGCCAGGTTCAGTCCCGCCCGCATGATCAGGTCCTCGCGTACGGCCTTCGAGAAGCCCGAGAGCGTGGCGGTCAGTGCGTAAGTACCGGGCGGCAGGTTCAACAGGCGGTAGTGCCCGTCCTGATCAGTGACGGCCGCGTAGGTGCCGCCGACGGTGGGGCTGGTGGCCTCAACGCTCACGCCCGGCAGCACGGCGCCTTGTTCATCGCGGAGGTAGCCGCGGATCGACCCTTCGGTCGCTTGTGCGCGCGTTTCGGCTGCCGCACACGTCAGCAGCAAGAGGCCGACAGCCAGCGTCTTCATGGTTCTTCCTCCAGGTTTCCGGAAGGGTGTCGGCGCGGCTTCGGTGCGATACGTGGGAGAGGGCCCGACCGACGCCGCCATGGGGACAGTATCACGTCGATTCGTACGAGCGAGCCTGAGTCTAGAGACGCGGTTCGGACAGTGCCAGTTCCTTTTTCTTATCGAGGTATAAGCGGTGTGAGTCTGACGTCGGGGCCCGGCGATTTGCCACGCTGTACGATTCCCGGGATCGACAGCTTGATCAAACGTCTCTATGACGACCGCTACGCAGTCAAAGTCACGCCGCGCAAGATCGGCTCACGCGGCCAGCCTGATGCCTTCGACGCGCCTCAGCCATTCGCGAATCTGGTTCCAACTGGCGGAAGTTAGGCTCACCACTACATCTTCAATAGCATCAATACTTTCGCCATCGCGCCCGAGCTCGTCGGCTCTCACGACCGAACGGGTGTGTGGCACCGATGTGGCACCGGTACGGGAATTCGCGCGCCATCTATCACCACTCTCTGCGGAGTGTCCTCACATTCTGTCTGCTCCAACAGACTGAGGGCGCGCTCCAATCGCAGTGTTGTGGAGCGCAGATAGCGCGAAGTGGTGGTGATGTTCGCGTGTCCGAGAAAGTCGCGCACGTCGTGGAGCTCTGCACGGGATTCCAAGAGCCTGCACGCGAACTCTCGACGCAGGTCGTGGAAGTGCAGATCCTCTATGGAGGCTTTCCTGCACGCGGTGCGCCATGCCGTTTTCACAGACGTGATGCTACCTCCGACTTCGTCACCGAAGACAAACGCGTTTGGTCCAAGTGGCTCGCCGGCCGGATCGGTGCACAGCATTTCGACAACTGCGCCCAGCCGCTGCCCCACGGGAACTATGCGCGTCGAGCCCGTTTTCGTTTATGCGCCCGCAGAACTAATGTCCGGAATCGCCCGCTGCTGTCGATCTCGACATCACGCCATTGCAGCTTCAGGAGCTCGCCGACGCGGCAGCCGGTCGAGAGTGCTGCGATGATCAGCGCTCGCAAATGCGGCGTAGCTGCGTTTAAGGAGTTTCTCCTCTTCCCCTGGCTGTAGGCGTCGCGCGCGGACTGTCTCGGCACCTCCATTTAAGCGGACGACGTTCACCCCATGCCGCTTGAAGGGCGTGTCATCTCGATACCCTTGAGCGATCGCCCAATTGAAAAAATGCCGCACGCGCGCTTTGAATCGGTTTAGGCCAACGTGTCCGCCTTTGGTGCTCCGCCTGGCGTGCGCTGCGGCTTTGCGCAATTCCGGCGGAACTGCCTTTCCAGCCGTGCAGAGCTCACACACTTCGCGCGCGGCTTGGCCCGCAGCTTCGATAGCCGCGAGTCGTCCAGCAAAGACAGCATCAACATCCGCCCGCGACACCGCTGTAAATACCTTTTCGCCCAATTGGAGCAGCGTAGCGCGAGGTCCGGGAACTTTCGCGTTCTGAAGCAAACCCATGTAGATCTCAAACTGACGCAGAGCGTGCCCCATTCAGGCATCAGCGTGCTGCGGATGGTGGGATCATCGTCAAACGTTCTGGCGGGGGACTCGTGACGGCCCTCGAGCCACTGGTTGCAGCCTATTCCGGAACATGGGTGGCACACGGCGCCGGGAACGCCGACACGGATGTTGTCGACGCTCGCGGGGCACTGATGGTGCCGCCCGCCAACCCTCAGTTTCGTCTCCGTTACATGTGGCTCGCCGACGATGAGCACCGCGGGTACTACTACGGCTTTGCCAACGAGGGGCTCTGGCCGCTCTGCCATGCCGTTCACGTCCAGCCAGTATTCCGGAGCCGCGACTTCTGCATGTATCGAAGGTCGAATACTCGATTCGCTGCAGCTGTTGCTGACGAAGCCGCCGGTCGTTCTCCGCTCGTACTCGTGCAGGATTATCACTTCGCACTGGTCCCTCGGATGCTGCGGCAACGTCTTCCATCGAGTCTCATCGTCGCGTTCTGGCACATTCCGTGGCCTCTATCCGCGTGTGTTCAGGACGTGCCCATGGGCACGGCACTTACTCGATGGGCTGCTGGGCCGCAACATCATGGGTCTTCAAACATCCGAGGACTGCACGAACTTTCTCGAGAGTGTTGAATCTATCCTCGATGCTGAGGTTGATCGCCTCCACAACGTCGTCAGATACCGCGGACACTCGACGACTGTTCGTGCGTATCCCGTCGGCGTGGAATGGGCCAATCGCGTTCTTCGCAAAACGCCGCCTTCAAAAGAGTGTCGCGAGCGTCTGTGTCGCGATCTGAAGGTACCGCCTGGCGTGCGGTTGGGAGTTGGGATCGATCAGCTCGATTACACCAAGGGGATAAATGAGAAGTTTCTTGCAATCGAGCGTCTGCTCGAGTCGCATACAGATTTCAGAGGGCAGTTCGTATTCGTTCAAGTCGCAGAACCGAGCCGCGATTCCCTGCCGGCCTACCGGAACGCACGCGCGCAACTGCTGGAGACGTGTGAACGTGTGAACACTACCGGCCGATCCAGCTACTCGAAGCACATCATGAGGCGGCCGACGTTTACGCGCCCCAATCCGACTGGAGGCAGAAGGACCACCAGACTGGTGCCCGTTGCGAGGTGTTGATCAAAGCCTGCAATGTAAATCAATGCGGGGACGATGAGAATGCCACCGCTAATGCCAAACAGTCCCGACAGCACGCGCCTGGAACGAGCCCGATCGCCGCGAGCAGGAAGAACGACGGTAGACCGGTGAAGATGTCCACGTGCGTCAGGGCCTCACACCAGGCCTCACGAGATCACGCCGCGCCTCACCGCATACAATACGAGCTCCGCCGTGTTGTGGACATCAAGCTTTTCGTGAATCCTTGCCCGGTGGGTTTCGACGGTCGTCACACTAATTCCAAGCATGTCCGCGACTTCTTTGTTGCTGCGACCTTCGGCAATGAGCTGGAATACCTCACGCTCACGTTCCGAGAGCGAATCGTACTTGTCGATGAGCGGGGTGTCGGCCACGCGCCGCACGTAGTCGTCCAGCATCAGCTTCGCGATTGCGGGACTGAAGAACGACTTGCCAGCAGCGACGGTCGCGACCGCGCGAATCAACTCTTTACCCGC
>DASPWV010000349.1:0-2348 GCA_035637635.1 Vicinamibacterales bacterium
TTGTCTGCGATGACGCCGAGTCCGACCCAGCGAGCCGTACCGTCCGCACCATGATAGCGACAGCGGCGGAGACCATGGCGACGTTTGAGCACACTGATGCGGCCTTCGCACCCGACGCGCCAGCGTTGGCCGCGGCGGAACCAGTGCTGGCGCTCATAGGCCCGCCGCGCCGGCGACTTCGGGCCGCGACGCGGCAAGATCACGCGTCGGACACCCCGAGCCGTCGCGGCCTGTTCGTTGGTCGCCGAGCTGAACCCACGATCACCAGCGGCCAGATCCGGGGCACGACCGAAGATCGCCCGATGGCGATCCAGCGCCGGTGTCCACAAGGTGACGTCGGCGGGCCGCGCCGCATGGATCTCGTAGGCGGTCACGATCTGATGTTCCGATTCTTGAATGGTGACCAGCGAGCCAAACTCGTTGGGTTTCGCGATCTTGCCCTTGCGAATCGTCGCGGTGTGCGGCTCGAAGACGCTCAGCACTTTGTCGGGCGCGTGCGTGTCGCCGCCCAGGACCCGCGCCCGCGTTTGGTTGACGACACGCTGTACGAGCGGCCGCATCGCCTGCAACTCATCGTATGCCCGTTGCAGGATCGGTTCGACCGGCGGACTGGCGGTACGCATCCGCTGGCCCAGTCGGCGAACCGTGGTCGCCGCGTCACGAAGCACGGCGCGCGTGGTCGCTATCAGCTTTCGATAACTCTTGACCAACGCGTCCCGGGTCTTGGGCGATCGCGCTTCGTACCCAATGATCAGGACCCGCCGCGTCACGCTCCGCAGCCGATTGCGAATCCGCCCAGGCCGATCGCCCAACAGGGTACTCGCCCGTTGCATGGTGCGGGTCAGCACGCGCATCCCATCCTGCAGCAGCGTGCTGTCGGTCGGATAGTGCACATTCGTTTCTACGACCGTGGTGTCGATGCGAAATCGGCGGCCGTGCGTCACCCCCGCACGCTTCGCGACCTCGACCACCTGTCGATGCAACTGCTCGATGACGTCCGGGCCCAGCGCCCGCGCGATCTTCAGGATCGTCTTGGCGTCGGGCACCTCACCGGCATCGATGCGTGTGAACGCGCGATACACCAGGTTGGCGCGGACCTCCTGTTCCAGGTCGTCGTAACTCCAGTCGAACAGATGCTTCAGGATCAGCATCCGAATGACGACCTCCGCCGGCGTCCCCGGACGGCCGCGCCGCCGACTCTGCGGCCAGCGCACTTCGAGGGCCTGCGCGACGACCTCAATCACGGCGTCGTCCTCGAGCAGGGTGTCGATCTTTCGCAACCAGTCGGG
Organism: Vicinamibacterales bacterium; assembly: GCA_035637635.1. Taxonomy (GTDB): domain Bacteria; phylum Acidobacteriota; class Vicinamibacteria; order Vicinamibacterales; family UBA2999; genus DASPWV01. Next base: position 1,290 of record DASPWV010000349.1, read on the forward strand.
CCACAATTTGTGCCCATCGGGCAACAGGACTTCGAACAGACTTCGCTCTCGCTGTCGGCGCTGAACCATGCCCGCTCCTTCGTTGAAGCCGTCACGCGCGGGCAGTGTAGTACGACGGATCGATCGAGGCAAGGCAGAATGAACCATTCGGTCACGGCCGGCCGCCGGCCATCGGTACCAGTCAGCGAGTTACGCGGTCATTTCTTCACCGGAAAGTAGGCTAGGCCTGCGCGCCGCGCAACCTCTGTGCTTAGGCGAAGCACCGCGCCAATGAGACGCATAGCGTCGCCGATAAACACAGGGTGTGCATAGAACTCCGGGGGAATATGGAGCGCTTGTGCGAGATGGCGAAAGCTGAACACGCTGTCGTCGGAGATGCCGGGGAAGACCACGAAGGAATTCCCGCGCCACGCCATTGGTTCGGTGAAGTGCCATTCTGGCGGATCTTCGCTGCGTACTATTTCGAACGACGCAAGTGGTTCTTCATTGCACAGTCTCTGGAGGTCGTCGAGAGACGCCTTCGCGCGGTCGGTGTCGACGGCGTGAGTAGCGATTGCATGCGCGAGAACGTCAAGACGGACGGTCCTGCTGATGTTGGCGGGCATCATCTGCAGCGCCGCTACCGCGGTCAGAAGATCGAGCGCGTCGAAACGAGACGTCGCCTCGATTACACGCTGAAACAGGTGATCATCCATGGCGCTTTAGTCTCGGCCTTGGCTCGGCTCATTGGTGAGCGAGATGATGCCGCCGTTCCGGCCGTCAGTCGCTTGCTTGGTATCGCGTTCCCGCGATGCGCTTCGCCATGGTTGAGGGAGGCTATTTCGATTTGTCCGGAGGAATCGGCGGCAGCCCCGTGACCTTCTCTGCGACCTTGCGACAGGCGCCGATTAGGTCGGAGACGAGCCTGTCGTCCACGTCGAGGACGCCCTCGTACTCGGTCCGATTCCGCATATCGTGGCACTTCGACAGAACTCGCCAGACCTCCGGGCCCAGGCCAAGCGTGTCCGGCAGCACCTGAAAGACGATGTACCGTTTCGAGGGACGGAATCCGTGGTGCCG
>DASPWV010000350.1:0-8295 GCA_035637635.1 Vicinamibacterales bacterium
CCTCGTGGGACGGCTCCGGCAGAAGCTCGAACCTCAGCCCCACGAGCCGCGGCACATCCTGACGGTCTACGGCGTCGGCTACAAATTCGTTGAATAACTTCTGCACGGCTCACGGGCCGTGCAAGCCCGCGCCAACGCGACAATTCCTTACAATTCTCCGAACGGACGTCCAACGGCTTTGTGCTAGGTTTGATCTGCGTTATCAGCTTCAAAAAGCGCAATTTGAGAGCGGTTTTCTCCGTTCCGGACGGCGGCCCGTCCGATAGACATCTGTTCGTGGCATGAGCAAATCCGTCGTGGCAGTTGCGACCGCGGTACTGACGTGGGGCTTGAGTGTCTCGACTCTCGCGCTTCAATCGAGTGTTGTTACGACCGAGCGCAACGACGCGCCAATCCAGACGACAGCCGGTACGGCGATGTCGCTCGACGCGCAAAGCGCGCTCGTCAAACAGTACTGCACAGGCTGCCACAGCGACTCGGCTAAGGCCGGCGGGTTGACGCTTGCGAGCTTCGACCCTGCGCGCGTCGATCAGAATGCGCCGGTGGCGGAAAAGATGATCCGCAAGCTGCGCGCCGGACTGATGCCGCCGCCGGCTGCACGACGGCCCGACGCTGAGGCGGTGAAGGCGTTTGTCACAGCGCTCGAGACGCATATCGATGAGGCTGCCGCGAAGCAGCCGAATCCCGGGCGCCGAACCTTCCAGCGGCTCAATCGCGCCGAGTACGTGCGCGCGGTTCGCGATTTGCTGGCACTCGACGCCGATGTCGACGCGTTCTTGCCATCAGACACGATCAGCAGTGGATTCGACAACATCGCCGACGTGCAGTCGTTCTCGGCGACGTTGATGACGGGCTATTTGCGCGCGGCGAGCCAAATCAGCCGCCTCGCCGTCGGCGATCCCCACGCGACGCCGACTCCGACCACTTACAACATTCCCAGAACGCAGGGACAGATGCGCCACGTGGAGGGCACTCCAGCGGGCACGCGCGGGGGCCTTTCGGTCGTGCACGTCTTCCCGGCGGACGGCGATTACACGTTCAAGCTCACGTTCTTCACCGGCGGAACGGGCGAGCTGTACGGTGCGACAACCATCAGCAGTACCGATAAGGGCGAGCAGATCGAGATTTCGGTGAACGGCGAGCGCCGCGCGGTCTTCACACTTGACGCGTGGCGGATGCACGAGTCGCTCGACGGTCTCTCCCTTACGACGCCGGCGATTCGCGTCAACGCGGGCCCGCAGCGGGTAGCGGCGGCGTTCATCGAACGCTATGCCGGGCCGGTTGACGATCTCATCGCGCCGGTTGATTACTCGTTTGCCGATCCGAGAGTCGGAATTGTCTACGGTCTCACGGCATTACCGCACTTGCGAGAGTTGACCATCACCGGTCCGCAGAAGGTCTTCGGCGTATCCGACACGCCGAGCCGGCGGAAGATCTTCACGTGCCGCCCGGACCGGGCGACCGCAGAAATGTCGTGCGCCACGTCGATTATCAGGCGGCTCGCGAGCCAGGCCTACCGAGAGCCGGTCAGCGCGAGCGACTTCGAAATCCTGATGGGCCTCTATCGCCAGTCTCGCAAGACCAACGACTTCGAATCGGCGATTCGTCTCACCTTGCAAGGCATCCTCGCAAACCCGCGGTTTCTGTTCCGTGTGGAGGAACTGCCGGCGGCATTGAAGGCCGGACAGGCCTATCGGATCAGCGATCTCGATCTGGCATCGCGCCTATCCTTCTTCCTGTGGGCCGGAGGGCCCGACGCGGACCTTCTGAAGGCGGCAGGGGCCGGCACGCTGCGGAATCCGGGCGTCCTCGAAAAGCAGGTACGGCGCATGCTCGCCGATCCGCGATCGGAAGCGTTGGCCACGCGGTTTGCCGGACAGTGGTTGCGACTACAGGACGTCGACAAGATCAGCCCCGAGGTCCTGCTCTTTCCCCAGTACGATCTCACGCTTGCGCGCTCGTTCGTACGCGAGACGGAGCTGTTCTTCGACAGTCTCGTGCGCGAGGATCGCAACCTCCTGGATCTGCTGACGGCGGACTATTCGTTCGTCAACGAGCGCGTGGCACGACACTACGGCATTGCAAATGTGCTTGGCGACCAATTCCGGCGAGTTCCGCTCCCGCCCGAACGCCGCGGCATCCTCGGCCACGGCAGCGTGCTGATGCAAACCTCCGTCGCCAATCGAACCTCTCCGGTGCAGCGCGGCAAATGGATCATGGAAGTGCTGCTTGGCACGCCGCCGCCGCCGCCACCTCCAAACGTGCCCCTCTTTGAAGAGACCAACGCCGTTTCCGGCGGGCGGGTGCTTTCCGTGCGCGAGCGGATGGAGCAGCATCGCGCAAATCCGACCTGCAACTCGTGCCACCGGGTCATCGATCCACCAGGGCTTGCGCTCGAGAACTTCGACGTGACCGGCTACTGGCGCAACACCGACAACGGTGCGCCGATCAACCCGGCAGGGCAGCTGTACGACGGCTCGAGCATCGAGGGTCTGGCGGGGTTGAATGCCGGTCTGCTGAAACATGCCGACATCATCGTGTTGAACTTCACCCAGAACCTGATGACGTACGCGATCGGCCGGCGTGTCGAGTACTACGACATGCCGTCGGTGCGCGCGATTGTGCGGGAGGCCGCGTCGCACGACAATCGCGTTTCTTCTTTCGTACTGGGGGTTGTCAACAGTCCGGCATTCCAGATGACGAAGGCACCCGAGTCACTCACCGAAGCGAACGTGGACTCATCGTCGAAGCAGCGGCACGATTAGCGAGGACATATGTTCAACATGCAGAAGCATCTTTCCCGACGGACCGCTCTGAAAGGCATTGGCGTCACGCTCGCGCTGCCTCTCCTCGACGCGATGGTCCCGGCGGGGAGAGTGTGGGCGAAGACCGCTGCCGGCAAGACCCGGCTCGTGTGCCTCGAAATGCCGCATGGCTCCGCCGGGAGTGCCCCGTTGGGGGCCAGCAAGTACCTGTGGGCGCCGGCGCAGGTCGGCCGCAGCTTCGATCTCAGCACGAGCAGCCTCAGCCCACTCGAACCGTGGCGCGACTGGATCACGATCGTCAGTAACACCGACGTGCGCGGCGCCGAGGCGACCGCGTTGGCCGAGACTGGTGGTGATCATTACCGCTCGGCCTGCGTGTTCTACACGCAGAGTCACCCGAAGCAGACCCAGGGATCGGATGTGCAGGTCGGCACGTCGATGGATCAGTTCTACGCACAGCGATTCGGGCAGGACACGCCGATTCCGTCGATGCAGCTGTGCATCGAGCAGATCGATCAAGCGGGCGGCTGTTCGTATGGCTACAACTGCGTCTACACCGACTGCATCAGTTGGGCGTCACCGACCCAGCCCCTGCCGATGATTCGCGATCCGCGCGTGGCGTTCGATCAGTTGTTCGGTATCGGCGCGACAAAAGAGGAACGTGCCGCGCGCCGGCAGGAGGATCGCAGCGTGCTCGATGCGGTCACCGCCACCGTCAGCAGTCTGAAGCGGGATCTCGGACCTGACGACCGCGCCAAGCTCACGCAATATCTCGACAATGTCCGCGAGGTCGAGCGCCGCATTCAGAAGGTCGAGGCGCACAACAGCAGCGGCGAGCCGCGCGAGTTGCCCGAAGCGCCGATTGGCGTGCCCGACTCGTTCGACGAGCACGTCAAGTTGATGTTCGATCTGCAGGCACTGGCGTTTGCCTCCGACACGACGCGCATTTTCTCGTTCAAGCTGGGACGCGATTCTTCGTCGCGGGTCTATCCGGGCAGCGGCAGCACGGCCGGCTTCCACAATGCGTCGCATCACGGCGAGAAAGAAGAGTTCATCCTCGACTTCGCGAAGATCAACCGGCATCACGTCAGTCTGATCCCGTACCTTCTCGACAAGCTGAAGAACACACCGGACGGCGATTCGAATCTTCTCGAAAACACGGTTCTGATTTACGGGTCGCCGATGGGGAACTCGAACGTCCACAACCACAAACGTGTGCCGCTGTTCCTCGCTGGCCACATGGGTGGACGATTGAAGGGCAACCTGCACCTGAAGGCGCCGGACGGCACGTCAATGGCGAACGTACTTCTGACGGTGATGCACGGGCTCGGCCTCGACGACATGGCAAGCTTCGGCGACAGCACGGGCGAATTCGATCTGACGTCGATTCCACAGACGACGTCGGCGTGATCAGGTATCAGGTGTCAGGTATCAGGTATCAGGTTTCAGAGATCAGGTATCAGAGGATCAGGGGCACGCATCAGGGTCAGCGATCAGGCATCTGAGGGTTCAAGAATCAAGCAATTGAATCCTTGAAAATCCCTGACACCTGACACCTGACACCTGATCGAGAAACGAAGGCGCCTATGTCCCGACAGTCTCTGCGTCCAGTCAAGTTTCTCTGCCTGCTCGGCGTGCTTGGCCTCTCGGTGCCGCTCCGCGGTGCCGTCGAGTCGCCCATTGCCGATGCGGCCATGCACCGCGACAAAGCCGCTCTCCAGACACTGCTCCGACAGGGCTCCGACGTCAACGCTCCGCAGGGCGACGGGATGACGGCGCTTCACTGGGCCGCCGCAACCGGCGATGCCGACGTGGCGGCGTTGCTCGTGAACGCGCGTGCCGCCGTCAATCCGGCGACGCGAATCTCCGCGGAGACGCCGCTGCACGTGGCCGGCAGGTTAGGCGCTGCCGCAGTGATCGACGTGTTGCTTCGAGCCGGAGCGGATGCGAATGCCGCGACAACCACAGGAGCGACGCCGCTGATGTTTGCCGCGGGCGCCGGCGATGCCGCATCAGTGAAGCTGCTTCTGGCGCACGGCGCGAAGGTGAACCTGAAGGAAGCGGCCAAGGGACATACCGCGTTGATGTTCGCGGCGGCGGCCGATCGCGCGCCCGTCATCAAGCTGCTCCTCGAGAGTGGCGCCGATGCGAACGCGACGACCACGGTGTTCGATCTATCCGAGGTCCAGATTGCGCCGGACAGGACCGCTCAGAACAACGCTTCCAGCGTCGGGCAGAGGGCAGCGCAGCAGGACAGGACGCCGCAGGTCGCGGGTCGCGAACGTCGATACGAGCAGAATGAGCTCGTCGCCGCGCAGGGTGGCCTCACGGCGCTCCATTTCGCCGCTCGCCAGGGCCACGTCGAAGCGGTCAAGGCGTTTCTCGATGGCGGCGTCGATATCAATCAGGTGACCGCCGGGGTCGGGGCCAGCACGTTGCTGCTCGCCATCATCAACGGACATTTCGATCTCGCGATGTACCTGCTGGAGAAAGGGGCGAATCCCAACCTGACCGAAGAAAACGGCGTTGCCGCACTGTACGCGGCGGTGAACCTGCGCTGGATCGACGAGGCGGAGTACCCGCAGCCCCGAGCTTACTTGCAGCAGAAGACGTCGTACTTGCAGTTGATGCAGGCGTTGCTGGACAAGGGCGCCGATCCCAACATCCGCGTGACAAAGAAGGTCTGGTACTCGGGGTACGGCCGCGACAATTCCGGTGTCGATGAAATGGGGTCCACGGCGTTCTGGCGGGCGGCGTACTCGAGCGATGTCGAGGGTATGCGGCTTCTACTGGCGCACGGCGCAGACCCCAACATCCGCACCGTGACGGTTGGACGGCCCCAGCCCGCCGCCAACGGCCTGCCGGGAGTGCCTTCTGGCGGTCCTAACAGCACGCCGCTCCATGCCGCTGCCGGAGACGGCACCCTACAGAGCTTTGCCCAACTGAATGGTCATCGGACGCATCCCGCGGGCTGGCTGCCTGCAGTCAAGTACCTGGTGGAGGAGGTTGGACTCGACGTGAACGCGCGCGACGCCAACGGCAACACGCCGCTGCACTATGCGGCCGCCCGCGGCGACAACGAGATGATCCAGTACCTCGTCTCGAAGGGTGCCGACGTCACCCTGGTCAACCGGCGCGGGCAGACCACTGCGGACGCCGCGAACGGCCCGTTGCAGCGCGTCCAGCCATTCCCCGAAACCGTCAAGCTGCTGGAGAGCCTCGGCGCAAAGAACAATCACAAGTGCGTGTCGTGCTGATCGCTTATACCCAGCGCTTCCTTGCGGCGGTGTAGTGGCGGGCCTTCAGGCCCGCCCTGGGCGTGGCTAAAGCCGCGCCACTACATCCGACTCGAGTGAAGGCCGGTCTAAGGCCACGGAACACCCACGGCAGGCGATCGGTGCCTCGCGAATTACTGCCCGCGGTTTGCAATCGCCTTCTTGATCGCCGCGGCGGTATTTGCCGCCCGCATGTCGACCATCTTCTTGGCGATCGCGAGCGTGGCGGTTTTGTCGCCAATCGACACGCCGTCGATGCTCGCCTTGCCCAACTTCACTCGCTCCCGCCAACGCACGAACTTCGGGTCGGTCATCATCACATTGAGCGTGGTCCATGGGGCGTCGTGGAGGTGATCGCTCTGCTGACCAGGCTTGATGACGCCGAGCTCGGCGAGCAGCTTCTCGCTGCTGGTCGGTTCGTCCGGCTTCGCGCGATTCGCATCGTCGTAGTACTCCTGGATGTGCGCCACAACCGGGTGCCCATTCCATAGCGTATTCAGCTTCAGGGCGACGGCCTTCATGCCTCGCAGATTGCCGCCGCTGTCGCCGATGAAGATGATGTTTTCGAAACCGTGCATCTTGAGGCTGTGCGCGACGTCGGTCAGCATGGCTTCATAAGTCTCCTCTTGCATGCTGATCGTCCCGACCGTATCCATCGCCCCTCGCGGCGGATCGATTGAGCCTTCGGGCACGAGAGGAATCACCGGAGCACAGAGTGCGTTTCCGAGCTTTCGCGCGATGGCGTCACAGTTCGCCCGAATGACGTAGTTGTGTTTGCCCAAGGCAAGCCACGGGCCGTTCGCCTCGATTCCGCCGGTGGAAATGATGATCGTCGTCTTGCCGGCTTTCATCGCGTCGCGCACGTCCATCCACGTCAGCTCCTCCAGCCAGACCGTGTCGGGAGGTGGAAGCGGGTTTGGGGTATCGACGCAGTTGTACGCGTTATCGCGGCAATCGCGGTTGCTGCGCGATCGCGGATCGGAAGGCCGTTGCACGGCGGCGTTCTGGATGCCAGCGGCGTCGGCCTGAATGAGCGAGATGGAGGCTGCGGCCGCGAACCCGCCGAAAAGGAGTAACCGGAATATCAGCGCCATGGTTTTCATCCTCAGCTCCTTCCGTCCGACGGTTCGAGGTGCGTCCAATACTTGACACGCGACCTGGCAGCTCACAGCGTAAACAAGACGCGCGCGTAATTTGCGCCCGCGACAATTTCTTACAAGCCCGCTCCCGCGCGTCCGAAGGCCTGATGCTAACATCGCGCTGCCCCCGCGACCTGCGCCAATATGCCGAAGTTCGTGGTGTTTCTCGCCATCGTTGTTCTGTTCGAGCTCGGCGCCGCCGCTGCCGGTCGCCAGGCTGTGCGCGGTCAGGACATTACCGCCCCGCGCGGAGGCTCGCCGACTGATGGCTCGCTGTCACTAGAGGCGCAGAGCGCGCTCGTCAAGCAGTACTGCGTCGGTTGCCACAGCGACAGCGGAAAGGCTGGCGGCCTGACGCTCGCCGCCTTCGACCCGTCACGCCTGGAAGAGGCCGCGCCCGTGGCGGAGAAGATGATCCGGAAGCTGCGGGCGGGCATGATGCCTCCGCCGAACGCCCCGCGGCGACCCGACACCGAAACCGTTCGTGCATTCGTGGCCGCTATGGAGACACGGCTGGATCAGGCGGCCGCCGTGCAACCGAACCCTGGCCGCCGGACGTTTCAACGGCTCAATCGCACCGAATATCGAAGCGCCATTCGCGATCTGCTCGATATCGACGTCGACGTCGATGCGTTTCTCCCGTCCGATACGGTCAGCGGCGGCTTCGACAACATCGCGGATGTCCAGTCGTTTTCGCCCACGTTGATGCAGGGGTATCTGCGCGCGGCGAGCCAAATCAGCCGGCTCGCTATCGGCGACCGCACGGCCACCGCGAGTTCCGCCACGTACTCCGTCTCGCAGAATGAAGGGCAGATGCGCCACGTCGAGGGGACACCGATCGGCACACGCGGCGGCATCTCCGTCGTCCACGTGTTCCCGGCGGATGGTGACTATGTATTCAACGTTGGATTCGTGAACGCCGGCGAAGGGGAGCTGTACGGCGGCACGATTATCAGCAGCACCGACAAAGGGGAGCAAATCGAAATCTCCATCAACGGCGAGCGTGCGGCGCTGTTCGATCTCGATCCCTGGATGCACGAAGAAACGCATGGCAGTCTGAGCGTTCGCACCGGGCCCATTCATGTCAGCGCGGGACCGCAGCGGATCTCGGCGGCG
>DASPWV010000351.1:0-3269 GCA_035637635.1 Vicinamibacterales bacterium
AGGTTCCGCCGCACGCGCGCATCGTCCTGCAGGTACAGCGCGCCCTGCAGGTTCTGATAGCGAAGGTTTGGATCGCCGACGCGGCGCGTGTAGCTGCGAGGCCGGTTCTCGACGAATGCCTCGAGGCTTTCAAACGTATAAGTTCCGACATAGTTGCTGGTGTCGTTGGAGTGCCAGCGCCCGCCCTCGAAGAGCACGCCGGTTCGCAGCGTGTGAATGCCGCGCACGTAGTCGAGATCCGAGCCAATCAACACGTTGCGCGAATGCTGGCCGCCCGCCACCTGCGCACCGCCTCTGGTAAACGCGTCGTTCACACGAATCGTCGGGGACTCGACCGCCGACTGCGACTCGGTGTCGAACCACGAAATCTGCAGCCGCGTGCGCGTAAGAGCGCGGCGCCCGAGCGGGCCAATGTGCTGCACGCGAAACGTGTAGTTGTCGCTGTTGGTCGAGAACGCGCGTTCTTCCTCGTCGAACAGCCCGATGCCCTGATTGCGATTGTCGACGTGGTTGGAGTTGAAGCCGAAGCGAAGCGTCTGATTGAGCGTCACTGCGTAGTCGACCGCCGCAAACACGTTGATGTTGTCGCGCGGTGCCCTGATCGGCAGCGTTTCCGACCGCCGCCGCTCGACGAGAGCCACATTGATGTTCGGCGTGTCGTACGAGTCGACGGCGTTGACGAACAGGTTGAACGATGCCTTGTTCTTGACGAGTGTTCCATAGCCACCCATGAAGTAGTTGCGGTTCTGCTCGGACGGCCTGGTCAAGGTAATCGGGTTCGTGCCGCTCAACGAGCTGCCACGCATTCTCAGCCCCGTGTTGAAGCGCATCGGACCCAGACCCGGCTGCGTGATGATTTCGATCTGCGTGCCGCCGGCACTGTGGTACTCGGCCGCGAACTGATCGCGCGAGATCCGAATCGAGCGAATCTGCGCTTTCGGCGGCAGCGCACCACCCTCGAAGCTGTCGACTCGGATCACCGCTCCCGGACCAGCCATATCCTGCAACTGTTGTCGGAGCACGTCCGGATCGTCAGAAAGCGCCTCGAGCTGCTCCCGAGTGAGGGTCGTCCCGAACGAAGGCCCTTTCGGATCCGCCGCCGCCTGCTGGCGGTTCTGTTCCACGACCACCGCTTCTTTGTGTCCTTCGATCGGAAGCAGCACGACTTGCTTGTTGTCGCCGTTCCGGACGCGGACGTCGGCGATTCGACGTGTCTCAAAGCCCGGGAACTCGGCTTGCACTGCGTATCGACCCGGAACCAGCCGCGGGACGATCGCCACACCCTGCGTGGAGGTCTGGACCGGTGCAGGCGTCATCGCCTTGGTTGCCGCGTCAACACCCACGACCGTGACAGTGGCGCCGACGATCACGGCGCCGGTCGAGTCGACCACCGTGACTTGCAGAGTGCCGTTGGCAGCGGGTTGCGCGAGCACTCTGGATGAAAAGGCGAACAGCGCTGACAATGAGAGCACGACGACGGTTGAACGCATACTGACCTCAGAACACGAGGAGTGATTCACGGTTCGACAGCGAATCGCCGGGGATCGACTCGGGCGTTGATTCGGAAACGATCGAACGTCGTTTCTTCCGTCGTGTCAGCACCCACCGCCCGACGGATGCGGAACGGCAGATGAAGGCCGTCAACCTCGCGATAGTCCGCGAAGTACATGCGCTGCTCGACGAGAGCCGGCTTCGGCGCTCCTTCTGGCGGCGGCCCCGCTCCTGCTGGCGGACCACCTCGTGCCGGCGGCGCACCTCCAGGCGGCGGTCCACCTCCCGGTGGTCCGGCTCCGGGCGGCCCGCCTCCGCGGGCCGGCGGCGACGGCGCTTGCCAGGTGAGCATGATGGGCAGATGCGTCTCGCTGTGAATAAACAGACGCGCGGCAAAGTTCGCCGGGCCTTTCACCTCAATCACGTCCGCTTTGCCCTGCGGCGCTTCCGCCTGCGCGACGTACGCGAACGTCAACGGAAAGCCGCTGAACGAGGTCGCGAACATCCCGATCATGAGTCGCGCGAAGTCCTGCTTCACGCCGATGAGGCGAGCGCGCTGTCCGGCCTCGATTTGCGCGGCCGACGGCGCAGGTCCGCCTCCACGCGCCACCGGAGCGGGTGGCGCAGGAATCTGGATCAGCTTGTCACCGTTGAAACCACTCGTCGCCGGGCCGCTGTCCTGGGCTGGAAACTCGTCGCGACGCGAGTACTTGTCCGGGAGCTCGGACTGAATTTCGAACTCGATCGGGACGAGATTCTCGCCGCGGACCTGCCGCGTGCGACCGGTCGCAATGAAGGTCTTGACAGCCGCGATGCGCGCCTCTCCGCCGAGCGCCGCGCGCGCCGCGGCAAGCACCTGCTCGGCTTTCGCATCCTGAGCAGCTGCGAGCTCGAGGGAGAGGACGGTCAGAGAGATTATTGTGACGAACAGCGTGATGGCCGGCTGACCCAACGCCCGCATTCACACCCTCCCCGCGACCGCGGCCGCTCCGCAGCTCCGCTCGCGAATCCCCATGCGCTGAATTGGACGAAACTCGGTTGTTAGACCCCGGTTTTCAGGAATTGGTTGGTAAATTTTCGTACGCGCCTTGCCGCCTGTCTGGTAGCACCGGTGGGCCCGGTAGGTCTGGTGGAATGCCACCTGACTTTACCCGCCCGACCTGACCTACTCGACCGACCCGACGTACAATACGAATCTGCGCGCACGCTGTTCCCAACTTCGCTCGCCAGTGCTGTCGGCAAGCTTCGTCGCGGCAAGCCAAGCCAAAGTCAGTTCCGCTTACGCATGCAGGTCGCCAACCCGATTACCTGCGTTATCTGCGGCCCATCTGCGGCCATCTGTGGCCATCTGTGGCTATCTGTGGCATCTGTGGCTATCTGTTGGCTATCTGTGGCATCTGTGGCCATCTGTGGCCATCTGCGGCCATCTGCGGCTAGCTGCGGCTAGCTGCGGCAGCCTTCGGGCCGAAGCGCTCCGCCGCCCTCACCTTTGCTCGCGCGGCCCACTCGGCACGATCCCGCGGGGCGGCCGTTGTGACGAGCGCATCAATCAATCGCCGGGCAATGTCGGCAACGTCATCGATCGCGCAATCGAAGGCTGCCTGATTGGCGTGCGACGGCTTCGTGAAACCAGAGAGCTTGCGCACGAACTGGATCGACGCCGCGCGAATTTCTTCGTCTGTGGCAGGCGGGTCGAAGTTGAAGAGCGTTCGAATATTCCGGCACATATAGTCAATATTCTAAGCGCTTCCGCCGCCCGGCCCTGACTGTCGGCCACC
>DASPWV010000352.1:0-4959 GCA_035637635.1 Vicinamibacterales bacterium
ATGTCGATCTTCCCGTAGTTGGTCATCAGCTCGCGGACGTGCGTGTGGATGTACTCGACGAACCGCTTGCGCGCGGCTTCGTCACGGGCGCAGATCGCGCCGTCGGGATGGTGCCAGTCCATCAGCGAATAGTAGAAGCCGACGCGCAGCCCCTCGGCCCGGACCGCGTCGACGTACTCGCGCACGAGATCGCGGCCGGGTCCCTGCTTCGGCGCGCAGTAGCTGGTCGTCTTCGTGTCGAACAGGCAGAAGCCCTCGTGATGCTTGGTCGTCATCACCACGTACTTCTGGCCGGCACGGCGGGCGAGGCGGGCGAATTCGCGCGCGGCGTTCGGCTTCGGCGTGAACTGCTTCGCCAGCTGCTCGTATTCCGCTATGGGAATCGCCTCGTTTTCCATCGCCCATTCGTGGCGGCCGAGGACGCTGTAGCTGCCCCAGTGGATGAACATGCCGAAGCGCGCGTCGTGCCACCACTGCATGCGGCGTTCTCGATCCTCGACCGTGGAACGCAGAGCACGCTGAGCCCGCAGAGAATAGGTGTTCTCTACGAATTCTGCGGACTCCGCGTTCACTGTTGTGGTCGCTGCGGCACCACCGGCCGCCAGCAGCTTCAGCGCGTCGCGCCGCGACATTCCGGTCATCATCGGCTTCGCTCCACTTTGTCGCCCTCGACCTCGACGACGACGACCGTCGCCATCGGGTCGAAGATCGGACGTTCGAGGTTGAGAACCGTGCGCCCGTTTTCCGTCTTCATCTCGACCGGCGCCTTGTCGGCGAGTCGATAGGCCCGAAGCGCGCGATTCTTCATCGCCGGCAGCGCGAACGGCACCCGTGGCTCGTCGAAGAACGTGAAATAGATCTTGCCCGGCTTCGTCGTCACGCGCCACTGAATCTGCTGGTACACGAGCGCGTCGCCGCGCACGTCCTTTGCGCCGCGGGCGCTCGGCTCGCCCAGTTCCTCGCCGAACGGCGTCGGGCCGGCGCCATACACCGCCTCACCATTGACCTGCAGCCAGCGTCCCACCGTGCGGAGAATGTCCTGGCTCGTCGGCGGAATGATGCCATCGGCCATCGGTCCGACATTCAGCAGGTAGTTGCCGCCTTTGCTGACGATGTCGAGCAGTTTGAAGGCGATCTGGCCCGGCGCTTTCCAGTCGGTGTCGTCCTTGCGATAGCCCCACGTGTGGTTGATCGTCGCCGGCACTTCCCAGGCTTCGCCCGAGACCTCTGGGGGAATGACGTTGTCGCCGGTGCTGCGGTAATCGCCTTCGACGCCGAGGCGGCCGTCGATCAGGGTATCGGGCTGCAGCGATCGCACGATTCTCGTGAACCTGTGCGGACGCTCACCCGTCATCATGCGCGGCGTGTCGAACCAGATGAGCGCAACCGGACCGTAGCCAGTGAGCAGCTCGCGTACCTGTGGTTCGGCCTTGCTCTGCAGATACTGGTCGTAGTCCTTCTTGTCGTCGGCCCCGAAGTCCCACTCGTTGCCGGCCCCGTTGGGCTCGTGCCAGTCCTGCGACTGGGAATAGTAAAAGCCGAGGCGAATGCCGCCTCGCGCGCAGGCGTCCGCGAGCTCCTTCAGAATGTCGCGCTTGAACGGTGTCGCGTCGACGACGTTGTAGGCGCTCGCCTTCGACTTGAACAGCGCGAAGCCATCGTGATGCTTCGAGGTGATCACGATGTATTTCATTCCCGCGTCCTTCGCGAGCTTCACCCACTCGTCCGCGTTGAACTTCACCGGGTTGAACCGCGACGCCAGCCTCTCGTACTCCTTGACCGGCACCTTCGAGCGGAACATCACCCATTCGCCCAGACCGAGAGAGCGCTTGCCGTTCCACTCTCCCGCCGGAATCGCATAGAGGCCCCAGTGGATGAACAGGCCGTACTTCGCCTCGCGAAACCACTCCAGGCGTTTTTCTCGCGCGGGATCGGGCGCTGGACGCGGGCCCTGCGCGGAGAGTAACAGCGAAAGCGCCGGGATCAGGGCAACGCAACTGCGAACGCGCCAAGAAAAAATGTTTTTGTTGTTCATGATCGTTTAGAAGCTGATTCGCAGCGCGAACTGCATGATGCGCGGATCGCGGGCGGCCGTCACCTGGCCGAAGCTGAGATTGACCTGATTGCCCAGGGCGTCGAAGCGGGGATCCGTGTTCACGTTCGAGAACTGCGTGTGATTGAACACGTTGTACGCCTCCACCCGGAATTGCATTCTCGCACGATCGATTTTCACGCTCTTGAAGAGCGACATGTTCCAGTTGTTCACTCCCGGGCCACGGTCGACCACCGATCCGGCATTGCCGCGGTCACCCAACGCCGGCCGCGCGAATGCCGCGGTGTTGAACCACCGATCGAACGTGCGCTCGCCTCCGGACAATTCGGCATTGCCCAGCACGACGGGTCGCCAGCCGTCGCCGCCGCCGGTGAGATCAATGCCGGGCGTGAGGTTGCTGGTGTCCAGCACCGAGTTCGAGTTGACCGAGCCGGAGCCCGAGTACGACCAGAAGAGCGGCGCGCCGCTGTAGATCTTCATCGTGCCGTTGAACTGCCAGTCGTCGAAGATCGCCTTGACGAGACGGCTGCGCACGAGATGGCTGGCGTGCGGCAGAAAAACAGCGTAATGGACCGTCGCGGTATGCGTTCGATCGTAGTTGGCCAGGCCGTAGTTCCAGACGTCCGGCGAGTTGTTCGACGCAACCGTGCCCTGGTCACCGGCAGTGTAGGCGAGCGCCTTGGACCACGTGTACGAGCCGCCGAACTCCATGTTGTGCGAGAACCGATGGACCACCTGCGTCTGCAGGGAGTTGTACCGGGACGTGCCGTCGAATGACAAGAAAGGGATAGTCCCCCAACCCTGATAGGGCCTGAAGAAGTTGTCGGGCAGCGGAAAGCCCGGCCGGGTCGGATCCTGATTCTGCGGGAGGAATCGCGAGCCGTACGGCACCTGATTGATGTTGTGCTTCTGCCCGATGTGACGGCCGAAGCTGCCGACATACGCAACGTCGACCATCGTGCTGAAGCCGATCTCCCGCTGCATGCCGATGCTCGTGTTGTACACGCGGACCGGCGGGTTGCTGCGGTTGAGCGACTGGTTGATATTCGACACGCTCTGGAAGCTGCCGACCTGAAGAAATGTCGCCGTGCTTCCGTTGAATTGCTGCGGGTTCAGGATCTGCGGCGGATTGCCCGTCGCGTCGCCGAGGATGCCCGGTCCGTTGCGCGGATTGAAGTTCTCGCCGAAGCCGCCGCGCAGCACGGTCTGGCGACTGCCGCCGAGATTCCAGGCGAAGCCAACCCGCGGCGCCACCAGAATCCCCAGATAGTCCACGAGCCCCTCAGGATAGCCGGGCGTCCCGGACTTCACGATGCCGTTGTTCAGATCGCCCGTGCCGGGCACGAGGAAGCCAATGAGCTGCGACGGTTTGGGCCCGCAGGTAGGACACGTCGGATCGATGGCGACGCGATTGCCCGGTGCGTCGAAGCCCGGACGATACAGCGCCGGCGCCTTCGCCGGATCGTACAGCGCAGGCACGAAGGTGGACGCGTCGTTGCCGATCGGCAGCTGCGGCAGGCCGGCCGTGAAGCGCACGCCGAGATCGAGTGTCACCCGCGGTGTCACGCGCCAGGAGTCCTGCGTGTACCACTCGAGAATCCGCGTCAGTGGTGCGTAGGTGGCGCGCGCGGTCGCCTCCGTGTAGGTTTGAAAATTCCCCAAAAGCGCGTTTGCGTACGCATTGCCGGTATCGCCCGGGTTCGACGAGGTCGTGCCGAAATTGAAGGTCCCGGCAAAGTTGGCGCTCCCCGTGTGGTACTGGTAGTACACGGCGCGCTCTGCTTGAATGCCGGCCTTCAGTTGATGTCTGCGCCACAGCTTGCTGATGCTGTAGGAGCCGCTCCAGGTGTTGGCCTCGTCGTACAACGGGAACCGCGAGTTGTAGCTCACGCCAGCAGCGCTCGTAATGCCGCCAAAGCTCATCGCGGGAATCACGTTCAGCGGATTGTTGTCAGGAAAGCGCTGGCCCAGCGTTACGCCCAACGTCGATTTCTGAATCTTCGCCAGCACGCTCGGATCGATGATCTGGCTCTCGTCCCACGTCGAATACCCGAACGTGAACTCGTTGACGAGCGTCGGGTTCACGATCCACGTGACGTTGCCGCCCATGCTGGGCCCGCCCGTGTGGTAATCCATCGGCCCGACGCCCCACGTGAAGTTGTTCGTGGTGCTGGCAAGGCCCTTGTTGTGCACCGATTGATGCCACCCCCGGACCCAGGCGCGGACCTTCGAGGAGACGACGTAGTCGACGCGGAGCAGTTCCTGCATCACGGGCCGCTGGAGCGTATCCGACAACTGCAGGTTGTAGTGATGATTCGCATCGGGCGTGACGTTCGGCATCGGAAACACGTTCAGCAGCCGCTGCATGTCCGGGTCGATCCGGCCGGCCGGGACGACGTTGCCCGGGAACGGCTGGCCGGTGAGCGGATCCCTGACGCTCGTCGGCCGCAGGCTGCTGACGTCGATCGACTGCGAGAAGTCGCCTTGGCGTTCGAGCGCCGTCGGCACGGTATAGTTGCGTGGGCCATTGGGCTGCACGTTGTGCAGCGCTTCCTGCGAGAAGAAGAAAAAGAGCGTGTCTCGCCGTGTGTTGAATTTTCCGGGCACGAAGAGCGGTCCGCCCAGGTTCGACCCGAGCGTGTTGTACCGATACTCGCCTTTTGGAATCCCCTGGCGGTTGCGAAAGAAGCTCTTGGCGTTGAAGCGATCGTTCCGGATGTAGTCGTACGCCGCACCCCGAAACTTCCGCGTGCCGCCCTTGCTGACGATGTTGATGATGGCGCCAGCACCTTTCCCGTATTCGGCCTGATAACTGTTCATCAGAACTTTGACTTCGGCGACGGCGTCCATATTCACCGGATTGTCGATATGATCGCCGCTGCGGACGTTCCCGGAGATGCCATCCA
>DASPWV010000353.1:0-2640 GCA_035637635.1 Vicinamibacterales bacterium
GTAAACCTGCCAGCCGTCGGCGTACAAGTCCGGCTGATGGAAGAGTGACAGGCGCTGCGACGATGCAAGGCCAAGCAGGAAATCGCCGATGGCAAAGCCCGTGTACCGACCGTCGGAAAAACTGAGCTCGCCGTTGAGCGACCGGATATCGATATACGTCACGAGATCCCGCCGCCGCTCGAGACCAAACTTCATCGCGTGCTGGCCGCGGTTCCATGTGAGGTTGTCCGAAAACTGAAACACCTGCGACCACTGGAACTGCGGGCGGAAGAACGGACCCCCAATGCGCTGGAAGCGCGTGATCGCCGTGTGTGGGAGACCGCCGTAGAAGCGTGGGTCCTTCGGCACACCGCGGATGCCGTATTCGGTGTTCGCATCGACGCCAAACGCCGGATGGATCGAATCCGAGCTGACCTTGTTCCACGCCGCACGGAACTCGTTGAAGAGCGTCGAGCCGAACACGCGCGACCAGCCGCCAACGGCGTTCTGCCCTCGATTGAAAATGTCGCTGGCGAAATCGCCCGACGCGACCGGATCGTTGAGGACCGGCGGCTCGTGACGATCGGTGTTTTGGAAGCTGTAGCGGCCAAACAGCTGGTCACGTCCTGCGTGCAGCGTGTGATCGACGCGGATGTCGAATTGATCGACATCGTTGTTGAGAATGCCGTTGGAAACGAAGTTGTTGTTGAAGAAGCCGGCGCCGGGAACGTTCGGCAGCGGGTAGAGCCGCATCATTTTCGCGGCTACCGGATCGATGCAGGACGGATTGATCCGCTTCGCGACCGCGTCCACGCATCCGGCCGGCACGAACGGATTCGAGGCCGTCATCGTGCCGGTGAGCTCACTGAGATCGCCTTGGCGCATGCGATCGGTCGGCACTGTCGCCGGTTGGGACAGCGCTCGTTCCGTCCGAGACGCCTGGTAATCGCCGAAGAAGAACGTGCGGCCGCGCATGAGCGGTCCGCCGAGCACGCCTCCCGCGATGTGCTGGTTGAACGGTCCTTTCTTCTGACCCGCGCGGTTGTTGTCCCAGGTGTTCGCGTTCATCGACTCGTCGCGGAAGAACTCGAACAGCGTGCCGCGGAACTCGTTTGACCCCTGTTTGACCGAGGCATTGATGACCGCGCCCGCCGCCTTGCCGAATTCCGCCGAGTAGGTGCGCGTCTGCACCTTGAACTCCTGGAGCGCATCCACAGGCGGCGCGACGACCTGCGGACTGCGTTCCTGCAGGTTGGTCGACATCGAATTGTTGTCGGCGCCGTCGAGCGTGTAGTTGTTCCACGTCGCGTAGTTGCCGTTGGCATTGAAGAACGTGTCTTCGCCACGACTCGTGATGCCAGCCGGCGCCACGACGACACCCGGCGTCAAGAGCGCGAGCTCCGCATAACGTCTGCCGAGAAGCGGCAGATCGCGCACTTGACGCTCGTCGACGACCGCGCCGATGTCAGCGGATTGCGTTTGCAGCAGCTCCGCGCGCGCCGAGACCACCACCTCCTCGGACACGGCGCCAACGTCCAGCGTGAAGTCGACGTTTCGCCGGTCCTGCACGTTGACGACAATGTCGCGTCTGACGCCGCGGCGAAATCCCTGCAGCTCCGCCGACACGACGTAGCGCCCCACTTTCAGCGCAGGGAAGATGTATTGACCGCCGGCGTTGGTAACCGATGTCAACGCGACGCCGGTGCCTTCCTGCGTGGCGGTCACCGTCACGCCGGGCAGCACCGCGCCCGATCCGTCAACGACAGTGCCGACGATGGCGCCGGTGTCGAGCTGCGCGGCGGCAGTGGACGTGAAGAGCAGCAGTGCGAGACATGTGAATGGGATGAAGCGGAGGGTGGGGAACAGCATACGGCCTCCTCTCGACAAGAACGTCGACACTATATACCGACACTCCGGAGCGCCTAGAGTGCCTGGAGTGCCTAGGGTGCCTCGAGTGCCTCGAGTGCCCGAGTGCCTGGAGTGCCTGGAGTGCGCAGAGTGCCTGCGGTGCCTGGAGTGCGTTGCACTCTAAGCACTCCAGGCACACCAGGCACCTTAGGCACCCTAGGTACTCTACTTGCGTGGAACGAAACTTGAAACGGCCGCGCGCGGAGAGTGCGATGGTCCCTTGTAGAGGACATGCAATGCGTGCTTTGTTCGTCGGCGTTTGCCTCGGCGGCGTCTTGCTCTCGTCGTCCGCGCAGGCGCAACCGGCACCCGGGGTTCGGCAATCGGCGCAATCAGCGGTCGGCTTTCAAGGCGGCGCGTCGATCGATCCGGAGCAGGTGTTCGCGGGCGTGTTCTGGCAATCGCCGACGCTCGGCGGCCGGTTTCACATTCGGCCCGGCATCGACGGCGGGTTCGGAAACGACCTGCGGCTCGCCACCATCAATATCGACTTCCTGGCGAGGTTCCCCATCGGCAGTTCGGGCTGGAGCTTCGTCCAGGGCGGTGGGCCCGTCATCGTGATCACCAAAATTCGGGGGTTCGATGGCTCCGATACGAGCGCCGGTGGCAGCTACATCCTCGGATTCGCGCACAACAGCGGATTCATCGGCGAGTTTCGAATCGGTGGCGGGAACGTGCCGAGCCTGAAGATGGGCGCAGGCTATCAGATCAGATTCTGATGATCGATCACGAGAGTTCCTTCACGGTGGGTTC
>DASPWV010000354.1:0-6099 GCA_035637635.1 Vicinamibacterales bacterium
GCTCGGCGAAGGTGTGCTCTCAGCGCTCGGCGGACTTGTCGCCGCGCTTGGCGCTCGCGCCTCAAAGCGCTCGCCATCTGCCCAGAGCGCTTTCGAGCAGGGCCTCACGCTCGTGTATCGGATCCTCTTTCTGCTTTTCGCCGAGGCGCGCTCCGTTGTCCCAACGTGGCACACCGTGTATCGGAACGCGTACACGATCGAAGCGCTGTACAGGCGCAGCACGCGTCAGCAAATCCCACGGGGGTTGTGGCACACGCTCCAGGCCATTTCGCGTTTGTCGCATTCCGGCTGCCGGGCCGGCGATCTGCGCGTCACACCATTCAATGGTCGCCTGTTTTCTCCAAAGCACACTCCGCTCGGCGAAGGGGCGACACTTCCCGATTCGGTGGTGCGCGAGGCCGTGCTCGCGCTGGCGACAGGCACAGGAGATGGCGGACGTCGACGTATCGCGTACGGCGATCTCGGAGTGGAACAGCTCGGCGCCGTGTACGAACGCGTGCTCGAATACGAACCGGTATCACGTCAGGGCCCGATTGTTCTCACTCGTACATCAACCGAACGCAAGTCGACCGGTAGCTTCTACACCCCACGATCGATCACCGAGTTTCTGGTCCGGCGCACTCTGCATCCTCTTGTGCAGGGACGAAGCGCCGATGAGATTCTCGCCCTGCGAGTCCTCGACCCCGCGATGGGGAGCGGCGCATTCCTGGTGGCGGCCTGCCGTTTCATCGCCCATGCGGCAGCACGCGCGCGAATCGACAGCGGCGAGTGGCAGCCAGGCGACGACACGCCGGCACGCGAGGTCGAGGTCCGGCGGATGGTCGCGCAGCGGTGCCTGTTCGGCGTGGATCGGAATCCAATGGCCGTACAGCTCGCGCGATTGTCCTTATGGCTGACGACACTCGCCGTGGATCGGCCGCTCACGTTCCTCGATCACCATCTGGCCAGCGGCGACAGTTTGATCGGCGCCACACTCGACGACATCGCTCGACAGCCCTCCGCGAGTCGACGGGTGCCGCAGACGCGCGACACGCTGCCGCTTTTCGATCGCGAGGCCGCGATCGCGATGGCCACCGAGGTTCTCCCGGATCGCTTTCGCATCGCCGATGAACCGGGCGACACCCCCGCTGCGGTACGTGACAAGGAGCGGGCCCTCGACGGACTCACCGCGCGCGGTGCTCCGCTTTACAAGTGGAAAGCGGCCGCCGATTTGTGGTGTGCCGGCTGGTTCTGGCCCGACCGCGCGCTCAATGCCGCCACCTACGGAGACCTCCTCGCGGCCGTTCTCGATCGCGGACCTGTGTTGTCGAGTACCCAGACGCGGCTGCTGCTCGAACGAGCGGCCTCCAAGGCCGCCGAGCTGCAGACCTTTCACTGGCATCTCGAATTCCCTGAGGTCTTCTTCGGTCTCGATGGGCGGCGGCGGCCGGACGGCGGGTTCGATGCGGTGCTCGGCAATCCGCCCTGGGATATGGTGCGGTCCGACAACGGACCTCGATCGAAGCGCGTCGGCGTGCGCGGCGAGCAGCACGATCGGCTCCGCTTTTTTCGCGCGTCCGGGGTTTACCCGCTGCAGCGCTCGGGACATCCGAACACGTACCAGCTCTTCCTCGAACGCGCACTGCAGTTGGTCCGCAGCGGCGGGCGGCTTGGGCTAATCCTGCCGTCGGGCATCGCGACGGATCACGGGAGCGGGACGCTGCGCCGCGCGCTACTCGGTTCCGTTCAGATCGATCGCCTGCTCACGTTCAGCAACCGCGAAGGGATCTTTCCGATTCACCGCGACATGCGCTTCGCGATGCTCACAGGCACCGCGGGCACAAGAACGGATCGACTGCACTGCCGCTTCGGCATCCGCCAGGCGGCGTGGCTCGACGCGCTGCCTGACGACACTCGAGACGATCCGCCGGACGCGCGTCCAATAACCCTCACGCGCTCGGTTCTCGAGCAATGGGATCGCGAGCATCTGTCGATTCCGGAGCTTGGAAGCTCGCGAGATCTCGAGATTCTCTCGCTCGTCGCCGCGACCATCCCCAGACTGGACGACCAGCACGAGGGCTGGGGCGCTCGGTTCGGCCGGGAACTCAATGCCACCGACGATCGCGGGCACTTCGTGTCTCCGGGGACACTGCCGAGCGCCGCATATCTCCCGATCGTCGAAGGCAAACATCTCGAGCCATTCCGCGCGCTGGTGGAACGCTCCATCAAAGCCATTCCGCGTGACGTCGCGGCGCAACTTCTGGATGGAGCGTCAACGTTCGATCTCGCGCGGATCGCGTACCGGGATGTCGCCAGCGCTACCAACCGGCTGACGCTGATTGCCGCGATCCTGCCGAGGCGAACAGTTTCGACGCATACGGTTTTCTGTTTGAAAAAGCCGCCGCTGACCAACACCAGCCAATACGTCCTTCTCGCGCTCCTCAACAGCCTCGTCGCCAATTACCTCGTACGTCTTCAGGTCACGACTCACGTCACGGCATCGGTCATGGCGCGTCTCCGCGTCCCGCGGCCGAACGCGCAGGAACCGCTCTTCCGCGCACTCGCCTCGCTCGCGCGGGAGTTGGAACAGAGCGGCATCGAAGCCAATCCACACGCGTACGCCGAGCTCAACTCCATCACCGCGCGCCTGTATGGCTTGACCAGAGACCAGTACGCACACATCGTGTCGACCTTCCCGCTGCTGTCTTCGGAGCTGCGCGACCTTGTCATCTCCGAATACGGACTGGCCTCAGAGACACGGAGACACAGAGGAAACTAAATGGAGATTTCTACTGCACCGGCGCGTGATCCGCTGACAGAACGGATTATTCAATGTGCGATAGATGTGCACCAGCAACTTGGTCCTGGGTTGCTGGAGAACGCGTATCACGCCGCATTGTGCGTCGCCTTCACGGCTGAGGGGCTGTCGTTTGTCCGAGAGCCGCTGATTCCGCTCACTTATAGAGGAGTCAGAATCGGGGAATACCGTCCAGATCTGATTGTGGAACGACAAGTCGTGGTCGAAGTGAAAAGCGTTGCACGGTACGATCCTGTTTTTCTCGCGCAGATGTTGACATATCTGCGTGTAACAGGACTGCACGTCGGATTACTGATCAACTTCAATAAGGCGAGACTGGTGGACGGCATCAAACGCGTCTCACTTTAGATTTCTCTGTGGCTCTGAGTCTCTGTGGCTTCGAGGGCGTTACTGAGCAGACGATGGACGCGGATTCCCGTTCTCCCACGGCTTCAGCGCCGCATACAACGTGTTGATAATCGGCATCGGCACGCCTCGCGCCAGAGCGCGGCGCACGGCGGCGCCCTGCAGCGCTTCCACCTCGATGCGCTTGCCCATTTCGAGATCGATCAAGAGCGACGACCTCGTCGTCGGTGGAATGTTGTCCATGTACTCTTTCAGAACCGCAAAACGCACCGGCGAGATCGCGATGCCTTCGGCCGTCGCCAGCGCCGCGACTTCCCGCGCGGCCGCGTAAAACATCTCCTGAATGTGCGGAAACTTCCAAAGCTCTCCAATGGGCAGACGCGCGGCGCCGGTGAAACCCGAAAATGGCGCCAGGTAAACGAACTTGTCCCAGATGGGCACACGCGCGTCCGGCACCGCGGTGACCTGGATGTCCGCCGCGACCATGACGTCCGCGATGGCTTGCACGCGCGGAGTGATGGCGTCGCGACCGCCAAAGACTTCGCCGAAATGGATGGCGCGGTGTACGCCCGTCTGCACGATCAGGCCGGGCTGCTCGAGCGCTGTTGCCACGTACGTGGTCCCGCCGAGCACGTGCTGTTCTCCAACGGTTGATGCGAGGTCGCTGACGCTGTCGATGCCGTTTTGCAGCGTCAGCACCACGGTCTGGCCGCCGACGAGCGGCTTCAGCAGCGGAAGAGCGCCCCTGTTGTCGTAGTTCTTCACAGCGAAGATGACCGCATCCACCGGTCCGACTTTCGCGGTGTCCTCCTCGGCGGCCGCGCGCACGTTGAAATCGCCGAGCTTCGCGCTGCGAACGGTCAAACCGTGTTCGCGAATCGCCTGGAGATGCGCGCCACGCGCAACGAAGGTGACCTCCTGTCCGCTTCGCGCGAGTTTCGCGCCGAAATAGCCGCCGACCGCTCCGGATCCGAGAATTGCAAACCGCATCACCGCCAGCTCCTGGAAAGCCCGCGTACGAACGAGCGAGAGCAGAAGGGTATCAAAACGCGCCAGCCACACCGCGCATTCGTGGTCGACGCGACGCCTCACTGTAATAAAATCCGATTGTGGCGGCCCGTCTCACTGCGTACGTCGTGACAGTCATCGTCGCTATCACTTTCGTCGCCGGGCTCATCGTCGGCGCGCAACGTGACGATGCCGGGCCCGTGGACGTGATGGTGCTCAATGGCCACGTTTACACGCCAGACGGAAAGAAAACGACCGCCGAAGCCATCGCCATTCAGGGCAACAAAATCCTGCGCGTCGGGACGACGCGCGAAATCCAGCGCCTTCGACGGGCCCAGACGACAGTCATCGACGCAAACGGGGGCACGGTGCTCCCCGGCTTCATCGACGTCCACGCGCGCGTGTTGGAGGCGGATGCGACGGGTGCTGTCGAGGCGAGTTCGACCGCGCCCGATCGGCTGTCCGCGATTCGTACGGCCGCGGCGGATGCGATTCGGCGCGGCATCACAAGCGTGCAGACCACTTGCCGCTCCGCTGGCGAGCTCGAGCTGTACGACGAGCTGCGACGAAGCGGCGACTTGCCGGTTCGCGTCTACGCGATGCTGTCCGCGACAACAGAACTTTCCGGCAGCGAGCTCGATGCGTTGGATGAACTCCGGCAAAAGTACGGCGACGACCCGGTGTTCAAAACGGGCGCCATGCAGATCGCCGTGGACGCCGTGCAGAATCCGGTGTCGTTCACGCAAGCCGCGCTCAATCGACTCGTCGGTGAGCTCGACAAACGCGAATGGCAGATCGTGATGCATACCGCGGGCGACCGTGCCCTCGCGATGGCGCTCGAAGCGTACAGTCGGGCGATCGCGGCCAATGCCGTTCCCTCGCACGGGCGGCGGCACAGAATCGAACATGTCGGCACGTACGGTCCGGTTGACATGACGCCGTTCGCCAAACTTGGAGTCGTCGAATCAGGGCAACCGTGGCCTGCAGTTGCTCTAGATCCCGTCCTCGGTATTCACGTCGCGGTCAACGGCACGCTGCCGGACGATCAGATGCTCCAACAACCAGGTCCAGTGGAGCAGATGTCGCTCGGTGACGCCGTGGATGCATACACGCATCGAGCGGCGTGGGGATCGTTTGACGAGCACCGGAAAGGAACGATCGCGCGCGACATGCTCGCCGATGTCGTCGTCCTTTCGAAGGATATCTTCACGCTGCCTCGTGCACGGCTCGCGGAAACCGAGGTCACCGTCACCATCTTCGACGGCAAGGTCGTGTTCCAGAAACCGGCGACGGAAACGGATAATTAGGGTGCCTAAGGTGCCTGGGGTGCCTAGGGTGCCTGAAGAGGCACGTTAGGAACTTTTTTCCGTTCTTCTGCGTCTCTTTCCCCAGCGCCTGCCTCCACTGGAGGATGCTCCCGTGCGACTTCATCCCACAGCGCGTCTGGCGCTCCCGCTCATCGTCCTCGCCTGCCTGCCTTCGGCTCCTTCAGCACAGTCGGACCTGGACGTCTTCATGGAGCAGGTGATAGCCCGCCGGGATGAGAACTGGAAGAAGCTGCAGCAATACATCCTCGAAGAACGCGAGGAGTTTCAGCTCACAGGCCCTGACGGGAATCGGCTGTACGGCTTCGACCGCGATTACATGTGGTTCATCAAACAGGGGCATTTCATCCGCAGCCCCCTGAAGGCAGACGGCGTTCGTGTGAGCGAAGCCGATCGGGCGAAAGCGGAATCGAATTTTCTGGAGCGCGAGAAGCGCCGTGAGGAGCGCCGCGCGCGCCGGCAAGCCGAGACGGGCAAACCACAGAGCGATTCGAGCGCTGCGCCTGCGCCCACCCTCGAGCAGGCGCCTGGGTCGCTCGAAGACGTCCTGAAGCAATCCATCGAGCCGCAGTTCGTGTCGGCCGCGTATTTCCTCCGTTTCAAATTCGATCCGGGGCACTACGC
>DASPWV010000355.1:0-2972 GCA_035637635.1 Vicinamibacterales bacterium
TCGAGACGCCGGTAATCGGCGAAGCGCGTGTTGCTTCACCGCTTTGGCTCGAGCGGGCGCGCGAAGCGCTGGCGACGGCCGATGCCACGTGCGTCATCTCATCTGGCGAAACCGTAGTTCGGGTAAAGGGTCGCGGGAAGGGCGGTAGAAACCAGGAGTTCGCACTTGCGCTGGCGGAGCTGCTTTCTGGTGAGCCGAGAGCGGTTGGCGTGGCAAGCGCCGGCACCGATGGGATCGACGGTCCCACCGATGCCGCCGGCGCGTTCGTCAGCTCCACGACGCGGACGCGCGCCCGCGCGCTCGGGCTGCAGAATCCGGACGCGTATCTCGACGATAACAATTCGTATGAGTTCTTCGATCGTTTGGGCGATTTGATCCGAACGGGACCGACGGGAACCAATGTTGGCGATCTCCAGGTGTTGCTCGCGAATTGAGCCGCAGATAAGCCACAGATGCACGCAGATAAGCCGCAGATGGACGCAGATGGACGCAGCCAAGTCGCGCGTAAAACCCACACCGAGCCGTCTAATCCGCGTTGAATCTGCGGCTACAATCCGCGTTAGATGAACCGTGATCAACTGCTTCGCGCCATGCGCGAACGCATTCACCACCCTGCCACCGCGCGCGAGATCGTTCGCGTGCTTCGCATTCCGCGCGAAGAGCGCCAGTCGCTGAAACGCCTCCTGCGATCGTCAGTCGCCGATGGCGCCCTCGTTGAGATTCGCGGCAACCGCTACGGCCTTGCCGACCGGATGGATCTGGTGGCCGGCCGCGTGGAAGCGCATCCGTCGGGCTTCGCGTTTGTCACATCCGAGCGGCCGATTGAAGGCGCGACAGGCGACATCTACGTCTCTGCCGCGAACCTCAAAGAGGCGCTCCATGGCGATCGTGTCGTCGTGCGCATCGAGCAGCATCGGCCTGATGGGCGCGTCGAAGGACGGATCGTCCGTGTGCTCGAGCGACGCGCCGAGACGATTGTCGGCAGGTACGACGTGGACGCCGCGGGACTCGGTTATGTACTGCCGTTCGACAGACGTATTCTCGCGGACGTCTACATTCCGAGAGGGGACGCGTCCGGCGCCGAAGTCGGACAGATGGTGACCGCGGAAATCACGCAGTGGCCGACACCGACTCGCGGACCTATCGGCAGAATCATCGAGGTCCTCGGCCGGATCGACGATCCCGGCGTCGACACGGAGATCATCCTGCGGAAGCACGCGATTGCGGACGAGCACAACCAGGAATCGATCGACGAGGCGCGGCGGCTCGGCACGGCGGTGAAAGAACGCGACATTCGCGGACGAACGGACTTCCGCGATCGGCCGATCGTCACCATCGACGGAGAGGATGCCCGCGATTTCGACGATGCGATATCCATCGAGCGGCTGAAGAACGGCAACATCTGGCTTGGTGTCCATATCGCAGACGTTGCGCATTACGTCAGCGAAGGAGGACCGCTCGATGAAGAGGCGTACGAGCGCGGAACGTCCGTCTATTTTCCCGAGCGCGCCGTGCACATGTTTCCATCCGAGCTCGCGACTGGTCTCTGCAGCCTGAATCCATACGTCGACAGGCTCGTCCAGTCGTGCTTGATGGAAGTCGACCGTCACGGCGACGTCGTGCGATACGAGCTTCACGACGGCGTGATCCGCAGCGCCGAACGCATGACATACACGGCCGTCAACGCGATTCTCACCGAGGGTGACGCTGCCGCGACGGCTCGTTACCACGAGCTCGCCCCGATGTTCGAGCTGATGCGCGAGCTTTTCGACATTCTAAACAGCAGACGCCGGCGTCGCGGCTCGATTGACTTCGATCTGCCGCAGCCGGAAGTGATTCTCGATGCCGAAGGGTTGATCGAGGACATCGTGGCATCTGAGAGAAACATCGCGCACCGGATCATCGAGGAGTTCATGCTGCTGGCGAACGAGACAGTCGCGCATCATCTCGAGGCGAACGGGATGCCCGCGCTGTACCGCATTCACGAGCCGCCGGACCCGCTGAAAGTGATGCAGTTCCAGGAGTTCGTCTCGTCAGTCGGCTTCAGCCTGCCGGTGCCAGCCACGGGTCCGAAGCCTGCGCACTTTCAGAAACTCGTGGAGCAGATTCGCGGCACGCCCGAAGAGCGGCCGATCGCGCTGCTGATGCTTCGTACCATGCAGAAGGCGCGGTACGACTCGATGAACGTGGGTCACTTCGGCCTGGCCGCTGCGACCTACACGCACTTCACTTCGCCTATCCGGCGATACCCGGATCTCGTGGTTCATCGGCTCTTGCGCGAGGCGCGGCGGGCGAGCGTCAGCGACGAGCGAAAGGAAGAGCTGAACGAGGACCTGCCGGAAGTCGGGCGGCACACGTCCGAGAGGGAGCGCCGCGCCGACGAAGCCGAACGGGAACTGGTGCAATGGAAAAAAGTGCGCTTCATGGCCGACAAGGTTGGCGATGTCTTCCAGGGCTATATCACCGGCGTTGCGCCCTTCGGCCTGTTCGTGGAGCTCGTCGAGCACTATGTGGAAGGCCTCGTGCATGTGTCGTCGATGGCTGACGACTACTACCGCTACAGCGAAACGGCGCACACCCTTTTTGGCGAGAACACGAAAAAGAAATACCGGCTTGGAGATCAGGTCACCGTGCAGGTCGTGCGCGTCGATCTGGAGCGCCGGCAGATTGATCTCGGACTCGAGGCCGTCCTGATCGCCGTTCGCGAAGACGAGCGGCGGCGGGGCCCGCGTCGGAGCTACACTCGACCGAAGAAAGAACGCCGCAAGGGAACGCCCGAGGAGCGACGCGCCATCAAACAGGCGGCGCGGCAGAAGAAGCAGCGGCCAGGCAAACGCGAACGCGCCACGAGGAAAAAACGCTAGGCCTGCGCTGGCCCTCGCTTCGCGAGGTGGGCCTGCGGTGGGCCCGCCCAATGTAGTGGCGGGGCTTTAGCCCCGCCTTCTGCGGGCCGGTAAGAACCTTGAATCACA
>DASPWV010000356.1:0-2660 GCA_035637635.1 Vicinamibacterales bacterium
GGGCCATCCATTGCAGGTCGCAATCGAGGAGGACACTTGCTCATTCGTGACGGAGCAAAGCTCGTGGAGTGTGCGGACGATATTCTGCAGGAGGTTGGCCGGCCGATCAGGAACGCCTTGCCGGCGAGCCGTATGATCGACGGATTGTCTGACGTCGTTGATTTCACGGTAGATGAGCTCTCCGAGCGGACGGGGGAAGCGCCGAGCGCGGTGCTGGCACGCCTGTTGGAGCTCGAATTGTCCGGCCAGGTGCAGCGTGTCGGCGGCGGCCGATTCGTTCGCTCCGGCGGCCGCGTGCTACCGTAAGGCGCTGATCACCGAATTACTGCATGCCGAAACCGCTTGTTATCGTCGAATCGCCAGCCAAGGCCCGAACGCTCGCGCGTTTTCTCGGAAAGGACTACCGGGTCGAAGCCAGCTACGGACATGTGCGCGATCTGCCCGAGTCCGCAGCCGAAGTGCCGAAAGAGATCAAAGGCAAGTCCTGGGGTCGACTTGGCGTCGACACCGACGGCGAATTCACGCCGCACTACGTCGTCCCAGCGGACAAGAAGAAATACGTCCAGCTGTTGAAAACGGCGCTCAAGGATGCGTCGGAAGTGATTCTCGCCACCGACCCCGATCGCGAGGGCGAGTCGATTAGCTGGCATCTGAAGCAGGTTCTCAAACCCAAAGTCAAAGTGCGGCGCATCGTGTTTCACGAGATCACCGAAGACGCAATCAAGGAAGCGTTGCGTGAGGCGCATGAGGACGTCGACGAAAATCTCGTCCGCGCGCAGGAGAGCCGGCGCATCGTGGACCGTCTCTACGGCTACACGCTCTCGCCGGTCTTGTGGAAGTACGTCAAGACGGGCCTTAGCGCCGGCCGCGTGCAGAGTCCGGCTGTTCGCTTGATTGTCGAGCGCGAGGAAGAGCGCATCTTATTTCGCGCGGCCAGCTACTGGGACGTCGAGGCGAAGATCCGCAGCAACGATCGCGAGTTCACGGCGACGCTGGTGCGAATTGGCGAGGACCGCGTCGCCAGCGGCAAGGACTTCGACGGGCGGGGCGAGCTGACGGGCAGGGGTGTCCGAGAAGTCGACGCCGCGCAGGCCCGCGCAATTGTCGATTCGATTTCTCGCAACCTCCCGTGGCAGGTCACGAGCGTTGAAGAGAAGCCTTTCACGCAACGTCCCGCTGCACCGTTTACGACGTCGACGCTTCAACAGGAAGCCAATCGCAAGCTGGGTTTCTCGACCGACCGCACGATGCAAATCGCACAGCGATTGTTCCAGGGCATGGACATCGGCGGCGGAGATCTCGAAGGGCTGATCTCGTATCACCGGACCGATTCGACGACCCTCAGCGAAAGAGCGCTCGTCGAAGCGGGCCAGACGGTGCGCGAGATGTACGGCGCCGACTACTATCGCGGTGTGCGGCAGTACCAAACGAAAGTCCGTAATGCGCAGGAAGCGCACGAAGCGATCCGTCCGACGGAGTTTCGGCGGACGCCGCAGTCGCTCGAGCACGTGATGGATGCCGACGAGCTCCGTGTCTACGAGCTGATTTGGAAACGCGCGATTGCCTCGCAGATGGCCGACGCGCGCCTGCTCCGCACGAGTGTCGAAATGACCGCGCGCGGGCCGAATGCCGAATCCGCTGTGCTGACCGCAAGCGGAAAGGCCATCGAGTTCGCCGGCTACCTTCGAGCGTATGTCGAGGGCAGCGACGATCCCGCTGCGGAGCTCGATGAACAGGAGACTCTGCTTCCAAAGGTCACGGTCGGCGAGCGCATTCAGTCTCCTGCAGACCTCGATGCGAATCTCGTGCTCGCCGGCGTGGAACCGAAGGGGCACCAGACGACGCCGCCTCCGCGTTTCACGGAGGCCTCGCTCGTCAAGCGGCTTGAAGAGGAAGGCATCGGCCGGCCGTCCACCTACGCGCCAACCGTTGCCACCATCCAGCGACGAGGCTATGTATTCCGGCAGGGCAAAGCCCTTGTGCCGACGTTCGTGGCATTTGCCGTCACGAAGCTGCTGCGCGAGCATTTTGGCGACTACGTTGACGTCGGCTTCACCGCGGAGCTCGAAGACATCCTCGATGAAATCTCCAATGGCAAGAAAGACTGGGTCGATTTCATTCGACAGTTCTACCGCGGTGACGGCAAACATCACGGACTCGAGAATCTCGTGGAAGAGAAAACGGGTGAGATCTCTTACCCCGTGATGGAGCTCGGAACCGATTCCGAGAGCGGCTTGCCCGTGCGCGTCAGAATCGGCCGGTATGGTGTCTTCCTGCAGCTTGGCGAGCCGGGGGACGACAGCCCACGCGCATCGCTGCCGGACGATCTTCCGCCGGGAGATCTCACGCTCGAGAAAGCAGTCGCCCTGCTGAAGGCCAAGGCTGAAGGCCCTCGATCGCTCGGCGCGGATCCGAAAACCGCTCAGAACGTGTACGTCATGCACGGCCGCTTTGGACCGTACGTGCAGCTTGGCGAGACGCCTGAGAAGGGCGCAGGCAAACCCCGGCGTGCGTCGCTCGGCCGCAATCACTCAGAAGACTCCATCACGCTGCAGGAGGCGCTCGAGTTGTTGTCGCTGCCCCGCGAGCTCGGTGCCGCAGACGATGGCGAGATCATTGTCGCGAACGTGGGTCGATTCGGTCCGTACGTCAAGCACGGA
>DASPWV010000357.1:0-4059 GCA_035637635.1 Vicinamibacterales bacterium
AACCAGCGCGATTACTTTCTCCGCGAGCAGCTGAAGGCCATTCAGCGAGAGCTCGGCGAGGGCGACGATCAGACGAAGGAGATCGAAGAGCTGCGGATCAAGATCGAAGCAGCGGGCATGCCCGAACCGGTGAAGAAAGAAGCGCTGCGCGAGCTCGATCGGCTATCGAAAATGCCGCCCGCCGCCGCGGAGTATACCGTCTCGCGGACGTATCTCGACTGGATCGTGGCGCTGCCGTGGGCCAAGCGCACCGAGGAAATCATCGACTTGCCTCACACGCGCGAAGTGCTCGACAAGGAACACTCAGGGCTCGAGAAGGCGAAAGATCGCATCCTCGAATACCTCGCCGTGCGCAAGCTCAATCCCTCGGTGAAAGGTCCGATTCTGTGTTTTGTCGGGCCGCCCGGAGTCGGCAAGACCTCGCTCGCGAAATCGATTGCGCAGTCGCTCGGACGGAAATTCGTTCGGGTATCGCTCGGCGGGATGCGTGACGAAGCGGAAATTCGCGGCCACCGCCGCACCTACATCGGCGCCCTGCCCGGCCAGATCATTCAGGGATTGCGGCGCGCCGAATCGAAGAATCCGCTGTTCATCCTCGACGAAATCGACAAGCTCGGCTCGGATTTTCGCGGCGATCCGGCATCGGCGCTGCTCGAAGTGCTCGATCCCGAGCAGAACAACACGTTCAGGGATCACTATCTCGACGTGCCCTTCGATTTGTCCGAGGTGTTGTTCATCACGACCGCCAACATCCTCGACCCCGTCCCGCCGGCGCTGAAAGATCGAATGGAAGTGCTCGAGCTCGCGGGGTACACGGAGGAGGAGAAGCTCGCGATTGCACGCGAGCATCTCGTCGGACGGCAGATTCCGAACCACGGCCTCACCGAAAAGCAGCTGACGTTTACCGAGGCCGGGCTGCGAACCATCATCAGGGGCTTCACCCGAGAGGCGGGGGTCCGGAACCTCGAACGCGAAATCGGCGCTATTTGTCGAAAGGTGGCGCGTCGGCGAGCCGAAGGCCAGCAGGCACGAATCAAGGTCACGCCGGAGCTGGTGCACAGCTTCCTTGGCGCCCCGCGCTTCCTCGACGAAGAGATGGAAGAGAGGACAAAACATCCTGGCGTGGCCATCGGGTTGGCCTGGACGCCTGTCGGCGGCGAAGTGCTCCTCGTCGAAGCGTCGCGGATGGCTGGCACGGGGTCTCTGACGATCACCGGACAACTCGGCGACGTCATGAAGGAATCGGCGCGCGCGGCGCTGTCGTGGGTGCGCGCACACGCCACCGAATGGGCGATCGACCCCGAGTTCTTCAAGGGTTCGGAGGTCCACCTCCATGTGCCCTCGGGAGCAATTCCGAAGGATGGTCCATCCGCGGGCGTCACGATGGTCGCGTCGCTTGTGTCAGAGCTGGCGCGGCGGCCAGTCCGCGGGGACGTCGCGATGACCGGTGAGATCACACTCTCGGGCCGCGTGCTTCCGGTTGGCGGCATCAAGGAGAAGGTGCTTGCGGCAAAACGCGTGGGTATTCGCGAAGTCATCCTGCCGCGGCCGAACGAAAAGAACGTCAACGAGGATCTCACCGATGATCTGCGGGAAGGGTTGACGATTCACCTCGTCAACACGATCGACGAGGTTCTGCTGCTGGCGTTATTGCCAATGCCCCGGCCGTCGCAGCATCCGCGCAAATCGCACCGTCGCTCACATCAAGCTCACGTTCAGTGATGATTAAATGAACGTGAGCCCGACAGCGGTCTTGAGATCCACAATCTCGCCTTCTGTAACGAGCCTCCGTGCTTCGTCGATCGTGAAGACGCGAGGCTCGAGCTCTTCGTCCTCGTCTTTTCGCGCTGTGGAGTCGCTGGCCGGCTGCTGCAGGTCCGTGCATCGATAGAAGATCATCTCCTCGTCACAAAATCCAGGTGTGGGATAGAAGGATCGCATGCGCCGGACGCTCCGCGGCGCAAGTCCGATTTCCTCCTCACACTCGCGGGCCGCGGCGACATCGGGATCCTCGCCCGATTTGAGACTGCCGGCGGGAAGCTCCCAGAGCCAGCGATCGATGCTGTATCGGTACTGGCGGATCAGGAAGATGCGATCGGGTCCCGGCATCGGCAGCAGCACGACGGATCCGGGATGCCGCACGAGTTCCATTTCCATCGCGTGTCCCGAGGGCAGTTTCACGTGGTCAAGCTCCACGCGGAAAATGCGCCCGTCGTAGACGATGCGGCGCTCCTCAACGATCGGTTTCGATTTCTCGGTCGGCATCGGCTGGCTCCGTGCGCTCGAGCATCTCGAGCAATGCATGCTCGATCTCCTCGAGCACGCTTCTCAGATCGGCAGGCAGCGGCGCGCTGAATTGAAGCGGCTCACCTGTTCGTGGCTGTTTGAATGCGAGGCGCTCTGCGTGAAGAAAAGGGCGTTCCAGACGCTGCACCGCACGCAAATTGTGCGGAACGCGGCGGTGAACTCCGCCGTACAACGAGTCGCCGATGATTGGATGCCCAATTGCGCCGAGGTGTACGCGGATCTGATGTGTTCGGCCGGTCGCTATCGCCACGCGAAGGAGCGACGCTCCAGGAATATGGCGCGCCCACGTGACCCGCGTGGCGGCGGTGCGCGCGTGTCTCGCGCGGGTTGAAACCTTCTGCCGATGCACGGGATCGCGCCCGATCGGAAGATCGATCCGTTTTCGCTGGTGAACGAGGCCCCATACGAGCGCGACATATTCCTTCTCCACTTCACGATCGTGGAACTGCCGCGCAAGCTCCTGATGCGCCGCGTCGTGCTTGGCGATTACCATCACGCCGGAGGTCCCTTTGTCGAGTCGATGGACGATGCCGGGACGACGCTCGCCGCTGATGCCGCTCAGGTCCGTCACGTGATAGAGAAGAGCGTTCACGAGAGTGCCGCTCTCGTGCCCCGCCGCCGGATGAACGACCATCCCCGCCGGCTTATCGACGACGACGATATCGTCGTCTTGATACAACAGGTCCAGCGGCAGCGCCTCCGCCGCGACGTGGCTTTCGACCGCGGCCGGTATGTTGATGCGTACGACGTCGC
Source organism: Vicinamibacterales bacterium (assembly GCA_035637635.1). Lineage (GTDB taxonomy): Bacteria > Acidobacteriota > Vicinamibacteria > Vicinamibacterales > UBA2999 > DASPWV01. Next base: position 3,061 of record DASPWV010000357.1, read on the forward strand.
CAGTGCGCACCGCGCTGTTCGATTTGACTTTGGTAATCCGTGGAACGGAAACCTGCCCGTCGTCGATCAGGCGCTGGATCTGCGAGCGGGACTGACCGGCGATCTCGTCAGCGAGAAACGTGTCCAGCCGGACGCCATCCTGCTCGGGGCCGACGATGAGTTCGACCGGCAGGCCGTTCAGCATGTCACCAGCGGCCTGTTACGCGAAGCGGGGTTTTCTTGGGCGAGCGGGTATTTCAGCAGCGGGCGGCCGCGCCGGCCGGCTCAAATACCACAGCATCACGATGCTGAGCGGCGCCAGGATGACGGAGATGAATTGAGACGTGGAAAGCACGTTCAGCACGATACCGCGATCGTCGCCGCGGTAGAACTCGATGATGAAGCGCGAAATCGAGTACAGCAGCACGAAGAGCCAGAACGTGCGGCCCGCAAACGCGCGCCCGCGGCGCTCGACCAGGAGCAGGACCGCGAGTATCACGAGACCTGCTGCGGATTCGTAGATCTGTGTCGGATGGAGCGGCACGTTGAGCGGCGTCCCGACATTCAGATTGGCGGCGGGATTGGTGAACGTGATGGCCCACGGAACGTCAGTCGGCCTGCCGTAGCAGCAGCCCGCCATGAGACAACCCAGACGGCCAACCATGTAGCCGAGGGCAATGCCGGGCGCAAACATGTCGCCCGACGTCCAGAGCGGCAGGTTGTGTTTTCGCAGTTGATAGATACACACGACCACCGCAGCGATCAGGCCGCCGTAGAACACACCGCCCGATCGCAGCAGGGTGGTGAACTCCTGCCAACTACTCGTGAAATGGCGGAAGTCGACGATGAAGAGCAGCGCCTTGGCGCCGACGAGCGCCGCGATGATGACCCAGATGCCGAGGTCGAGAACTTTGTTGCCGTCCAGTCCAGCGTGGCGCGCGCGTCGCGCCGCAAGCCACAACCCAAGCAGGTACGCGGCGGCCAGCAGCACGCCGTACGTGTAGATGGTGATCGGCCCCA
>DASPWV010000358.1:0-1922 GCA_035637635.1 Vicinamibacterales bacterium
CTGTGGTCACTCCATGAGATGGAACGGACGGGTGGCGAACCTGACGTCGTTGGTCACGACAAGAAGACGGGCGAGTACGTGTTCTACGACTGTTCAGCGGAAAGCCCCAAAGGCCGCCGCAGTGTGTGTTACGACCGGGAAGCGCTGGAGGCAAGAAAGGAACACAAGCCGAAGAACAGCGCGACGGATATGGCGGCCGCCATGGGGATTGAGATCCTCACGGAAGCGCAGTATCGAGAGTTGCAGACCCTGGGCGATTTCGATACGAAGACGTCGAGTTGGGTGAAGACACCTCCTGATATCCGAGAACGCGGCGGCGCGATTTTTTGCGATCGCCGTTACGACCATGTCTTCACGTATCACAACGGTGCGGAGTCCTACTACGCTGCACGGGCGTTCCGTGGCGCGCTGAAGGTCTAAGCGGCCGTCGGCGACACCTGGCTGGTACAGCGTGCAAATCGCGTTGCTGGCGGTTCCGCGGCGGTGATGCTGGGCCTTGTCCAAATGCGAGGCCGCATGGGCGGTCGTCACTCAGGGCCAAAGTGAACCATCTGCTGCGGCCGCCGTGAAACGATCGAGCGGCCAGACATCGATCCCGTCTTCCGTTCTCAGCTGACGCTCCCCGAGGTACACGAGGATTCGTCGCGCGAGCCGCGGCAGTTCGGCGATCGCCCGCAGTCCCGCCAATTGCGGCGTCGAGAATCGCGGCTGCGCCTTGACTTCGACCGCGAGAAACTCGCGACCGCGCCGCAACAGGAAGTCGACTTCAGTTTGCCGCGCCTGGGCAGGCGCCCAGTACGACACCTCCTCGAACAGCTCCGAATCACCATTGTGCGCGCGCAAGATCGTCAGGACGAGGCCTTCGAGCAGCGGACCGCGTTCCTCAGCGGCGACCGGACCCAACTGTTGCTTCGCGGCACGAGCCAGCCCTGGGTCGACCCAATAGAGTTTCGGGTGCTGCCGTTCGCGCACGCGCAGCTTCGCCTCGAATGCGGGCAGCAGTGTCGCGACGAGCGTGTCCTGCAGAATGCCGAGGTATCCCTCGACGGTGGTCCGGGCCGTGGCGGCATCGCGCGCCAGACCCGCAATGTTGATCACCTGGCCGTGGAACAGCGCAGCCACGGGAAGAAACCGCAAGAACGCAGGAAGATTGCGGACGATCGCTTCGATCCGAATCTCCTCGCGCACGTACAACTGCACGTAGGCTTCGAGCGCCGCGCGCGGATCGTCGGCCTGCCAGACGACGGGAATGCAGCCGAATCGCAACACGCGACCAAGATCGAAGTCCGCACCCAATTCAGCCGGCGCGAGCGGATACATCGTCCGGAGCGCCGCGCGGCCAGCGAGCAGGTTCGTATCGGCGGTCTTCAGCCGGCGCGCGCTCGATCCCAAGAGCACGAACCGCCGGCGAGTGCCTTCAATCGCGCGGTGGACCTCATTGAGGAGCGCAGGGACGCGCTGCACCTCATCGAGCACGACGACTCGATTGGCCGGGAGCGTCCGCAGCTCGAGCCCGAGGAGTGCGGGGTTGGCCGCTAACAATTGATACCGGCTCTCGTCGAGCAGGTCGATGATGTGGGCATCGGGGAACATCTGCAGGGCCCACGTGCTCTTACCAACGCCGCGCACGCCATACAGGAAGAAGCTTCCCCGGGGCGGGGTTAGAAGCCGTCGGTATCGGCGCTTTGCCCCCATGTCGTCATTATACCGTGCAAAATGACGGCGTAGTTTCATGGTTCGCTCGAGAGCTCCCGCAGGAGCTCTCTCGCTCCGTTGCCACGCTAAGGGCCTGGGGATCGCCGAGTCGATCGAATCTGCGTCGAAATGCGGTCGATTTGGGAGTGAAGGCGGCCGGCAACGCAGCGGCTCGGCCTCCCCTTGCATGCCGCCAATCAGTGCGTTATTATACCGAACCACATGGT
>DASPWV010000359.1:0-3861 GCA_035637635.1 Vicinamibacterales bacterium
GGTCGGCGCCATCGTCGAGGCCGCAGTCCCGCACAGACTGCTAGTCGATGGCGGACCGACTGAAGGCGACCCGCCGGGCGATGCGCGGCTGCAGTTCAGCCTCCTTGTCACCGACTCCGGGAACCACGTCATCGAACAGCATCCGGCGGGCGACCCGATCGAAATCGACGGGGTTGGCGAAAACATCGAGTTGCTGAATTGGAGAGTTTGAGCGGATCCGCTCACAATTCATCCACAGGCCCTTTTCAGGCCTGATCTGGCCTGAGTCTGATAATAAGTGTTATGTTAACCAAAACCCCCGGGGAGGCCTTTTTGATTGGGCGCTCTCATGGCACCCCACTTCCAATGAGGTAAACCGGGCAGCGCTTGGCGGCTGTCAGCGGGCGTTTCGCAGCTCGGTGAGGATCGCCTCGAGCGCGTCGATGATCTCGTCTTTCGACGCGTTCCGTTTGTTGAAGCTCAAACGCAGATTGAACGATTTGTTTTCCGGCCGGAAGTTGAACGTAAACGCCTTCGGACGGCCGGCTTTCGGTTTTTGCGTTTCTTTCCGAACCTGCTCGCGCGTGGCGCCGCCCTGATTCGCAATCTTCTCCACGAGGACCAGCATCTTCTGCGCATCGCCCTGTCGCGCGATCTGCAGAAGCACCGATTTGTTGCTGATGTCGGCCAGCCGGCAGACCTTGCGGACCTCCGTCGGCATGTTGTGCAATGTCAGCGACTCGGTAATCGAACTGCGCGACTTGCCGAGACGCTTCGCGAGATCCTCATGCGTGTAGCCGCATCGCTGCGCCAGGCTGTGCAGGGCCTCGGCTTCTTCGAACGGCGTCAGGTCCTTGCGCTGGATGTTCTCGACCAGAGCGATTTCCAGCATTTCGGTTTCGTCAACGTCGCGGATGACCGCCGGCAGCTCGTGCAGCCCGGCCTGGACAGCCGCCTGGTAGCGGCGTTCGCCGGCGATGATCTGATAGCGCGATCCGCGTTGGCGAAGCACCAGCGGCTCGATGATCCCTTTTTCCGTGATTGACGCGATGAGCTCCGACAGATCGCCCATTGCCTGGCGGGGCTGATCCGGATTCGGATCGAGCAGGTCGATGGGCACCATCCGGCCGACGGGCGCGCCGGCCGATGCCGCCAGCGTTTCCACGTAATGCGCGTCGTGGCGCATGCGCAGGGTTTCAGGGAGGCCACGTTTAGACACGATCCATCACCTCCTCGCACAGGCTGTAATACTCGGTGGCGCCGCTCGAATCGGGGGCAAACGTGAAGATCGATTCGCGGTACGCGGGACTTTCCTCCAGCCGCACGCTTTTGCTAATTACCGTTCTGAATACTTTGTCGCCGAACACCTTGCGGATCTGTTCCCGGATGTCCCGGCCGAGCGCGGTGCGCCGGTCGTGCATCGTGATGACGACGCCCAGGATCCGGAGCTCGGGGTTCGGGCGCTGTCGAACCTTCTCGATGGTCTCGAGCAGATCGTCGGTGCCCTCGAGGGCGAAATACGACGACTGGATGGGAATCAGCAGATGTGTGGCGGCGACCAGCGCGTTGACCGTGAGCAGTCCCAGCGCCGGCGGACAGTCGATGACGACGTGCTGATACTCCCCCTTCAGCGGCGCGAGCTGATCCTTCAAGCGAAATGGCGCATCGAGCTCGCCGGTCATTCGCGCCTCGAGCTTGGCGAGCGCAATCCGTGCGGGCGCCACCCAGAGATGTTCGAGCGGCGTCGAGCGAATCACCTGTCCGAGCGGCACGCTCGAGTCGACGAAGACGTCGTACATGCTCTTCTGGATTTCGCGCAGGTCGACAAACGACATGCTGCTGTTCGCCTGAGGGTCGAGATCGATCAGCAGCGTTTTCTTTTTTCGTAGCGCGAGGGCCGCCGCAAGATTGATGGCCGTGGTGGTTTTCCCCACGCCGCCCTTCTGGTTTGCAATCGCCAGAATCACCGTCGGCGTTCCGATGGGCGGTGTGGGCTGTCGGGGTGTCGGGGGACGTCACGCGTACGGGCAGTCACGATGGCATTGTAGGGATAGCGATCCCGCAGGTCAAGAAAAGCCGTGAAATGACGGGAAATTACGAAATACAGGAGAGCTAAGTGCTTGAGTTTGTGGATGTTGTCGAGATTGTCGGCCGGCCGACGGGCACGAAATCACGAAAGACGAAGACGCCAAAACCATGAAACGGTCGAAAACACGAAACAAGACTTCCTGTTTCGTGCCTTCGTCAACTTTCGTGGTTTCGTGGCAATCACATCTTGTACTTCCCCATCTCGTCTGGATCGAGCGACTCGAGCCACTGCTGCAGCCGGTCGGAGTCCTGCTTGTCGTTGGCGAAGTCGACGCTCTTCGCGTGATCGATGACGCTGTCGTCGACGAGGATGGGCGCGCGCGTGCGAAGCGCAAGCGCAATGGCGTCGCTCGGACGGGCGTCGATGGCCACGGGGCCTGCAGGCGTTTGCAGATGGATGAGCGCGTAGAAGGTGTTCTCCTTCAGATCGCAGACCACGATGCGATCGACCGCCGCCTGGAGATCCTGAATCACGTTGCGCAGCAGATCGTGTGTCATCGGCCGCGGCGTCTGGATGTTCTCAATCTGCAGTGCGATGGCGTTCGCCTCGAAGATGCCGACCCAGATCGGCAACACCTTCTGCCCTGCCTCGTCGCGCAGGATGATGATCGGCATGTTCGTAATGGGGTCGACCATCAACCCCTTGATCGTCATCTCGATGAGCATCGCCATTACCTCGCCACTGAAGATCGCCGCTACGCCGTCAATTCACCCCAGACGCTGAACGCGCCCGCGCGCCGGATGGTGACCTGCACCAGGTGGCCGACCAGCTCGGGCCGACCCGGAAAGTTCACGACGGTGTTGCCACTCGTCCGTCCCGAGAGCTCCCAGTCGCGCCGCCGGCTGACCGAGTCGACCAGCACTTCGGCGGTGCGTCCAAGCGCCGCCTCGTGCAGCTCGATCTGAATACGCCGCTGTAGCTGCTGCAGCGCGACTATCCGTCTCGTCTTCTCATCCCCCGCCACATCGTCCTTCATCCGTTTGGACGCGAGCGTGTTCGGCCGTTCCGAGTATTTGAACGAGAAGATGCTGTGGTACCGAACCATTTCCACGAGCGACAACGTCTCCTCGAAGTCGTCGGCGGTCTCACCCGGAAAGCCAACGATCATATCGGTCGATAGTTGAACGTTCGGGATGCTGTCGCGTATACGACCCACCAGGTCGAGGTAGTGCTCGCGCGTGTGCCTGCGGCGCATGAGCGCGAGAATGCGCGAAGAACCCGATTGAACCGGCAGGTGCATGTGCTTGCACACAGCAGGCAAATCCCGCACCGCAGCAATCAGCCGATCCGACGCATGCCGCGGATGAGGGCTGGCAAAACGGATGCGTCGCACGCCTGCGACCCTGCTGACCGCCTCGAGCAACGCCGGAAAGTCGCACGACGGATCGTCGGGCGCGCGGTAATGGTTGACGATTTGTCCCAGGAGTTGAATCTCGCACCGGCCGGAGTCCACCGCCTCACGAACCTCCGCCAGGATCTCCGCCTTCGAACGCATCCGCTCATGTCCCCGTGTATACGGGACGACGCAGAAGGCGCAGTAGTCGTTGCAGCCTTCGATGATGGTGACATAGGCCTTCACGGGATCCGCGCGTTCGGTCAACCCGAGACCAAACGACGGTTCCTCGTACGGCGTGCTGACATCGACCACCGGGATGGTGACCGGCCGGCCGGCGGCGGCTCCTTTGGTGGCGGCTGCGGCGCGTGTCCGGGCCTGCTCGACGAGCGCCGGCAACATCTTCACGCGCTGCGTGCCGACCACTACGTCGATCAGCTTCGAGCGATCGAGCAGGCCC
>DASPWV010000360.1:0-5143 GCA_035637635.1 Vicinamibacterales bacterium
GACCGAGAATGACGAGCCGATCGCCGAGCGCCGCTTTCGCGGCCGCAATGCGAAGCTCCATCTCGTCGTCCGAAAGGCCCAGGTAGGCTTCCGGCAGCGGCTGGCGCTCGTGGAGACTTTGCTTTTCCACGGCGGTGAGAACGGGCAAAAAGGTGGTCGACATTGCGCGCTTGTGAAATATTTCTCAATCTACGGACACGAAAAAACCAAGCGCCGCTCGCCGGATTGTGCCGGGCTGCACTTGGTTCACCACAATTATAACAAATGCGCGCGGCCAGGTTGCGGCCGCTCAGCAGTGTCGCGGAATGGTCGCGTGTGGCGTAAGCTTGGCGGCATGAGCGGGCCCGAAGTGGCGGCTTTCGACGTCGACCACGCCGTCGAAAGACGCGTCGAAATCGCTGGCAAAGCGGCTGTCGTTCGCGATCCGAATGCGGTGGTTCGTGACCAAGCCGCGGCAACGACGCGTGCACGTCTGGTGTCACTCGACGTCTTTCGCGGCCTCACGGTGGCCGCAATGGTCATCGTGAACAATCCTGGCGACTGGGGCAACGTGTACGCGCCGCTCCTCCATGCTGAGTGGAACGGCTGGACGCCCACAGATCTCATCTTTCCTTTTTTCCTGTTCATCGTCGGCGTATCGATCACCATGTCGCGGCAGACGCTGGCAGGCTGGGCGTCGATCGTGCGTCGCGGTGTCGTGCTGATCGGTCTCGGACTTTTCCTTGCGGGCTTCCCGGCGTTCACCCCCAATCACTGGCGCATTCCCGGCGTCCTCCAGCGGATCGGTGTCTGCTATCTCGTTGCGGCGACGCTGTACAAAACGTCGGCCGCGTGGCCGTGGAAGCAAGAACGAGCGCTGATGCTGATTTCCGGGGTTTTGTTGGCTGGATATTGGGCGGTGATGATGCTCACACCGAACGAGCATGGCGTGCGCGGCGACCTTTCTCCCGAGGGCAACGTTGCGGCCATGCTCGATCGCGCGCTGCTGTCGAACCACCTATGGCGTCCGCGATGGGACCCGGAGGGACTCCTCAGTACCGTTCCAGCGATTGCAACAACTCTGTTCGGCATCTGCGCGGGACTCGTGCTGCGGCTCAGAACATCACGATCGCTCGCAGTGCTTGCCCTCTGGGGCTCTGCCGGCATCGTCATTGGTGAAGCGTGGCATCTCGTGTTCCCGATCAACAAAAACCTGTGGACGAGCTCCTATGCGGTCTTCACCGCCGGCGCGGCGACGCTTCTGCTGATTCTGCTCTATTGGTGGATTGATGTTCGCGGCCACCGCCGCGCGACTCACCCGTTCGTGGTGCTCGGGTTGAACGCTATCGCTCTCTTCGCGCTGTCCGCGCTTCTGGTCAAGACCCTGATCGCCATCCGCATGCCCGCGGCCGACGGAACGACCATCGCGATGTCCGGGTGGATCTATCAGCACTGGTTTGTGCCGCTCGCCTCGCCGAAGAACGCATCGTTGTTGTACGCCGCAGCAAACCTCGCGCTTCTCTACGGCGTGTTGTGGGTAATGTACCGGAAACGAGTGTTCATAAAAATCTGACACGCCGGGGCCGGTTCGAAGTTCGAGGGTTCGAGCTTCGAAGGTTGAGAGTTCGAGGTTCCTGCGTTCCGCCCGGTCGAACAACGAACCGAACTTCGAACCCGGAACTTCGAACCTCGAACCTGGAACCTCGAACCTCCTGTCAGGCGACTCGAACAACGTTGTACAACGTGTCGCGCTCGACGGGCTCACGCCCCGCGTCTCGAATGAGCTCTTCGATTTCTGCGGTGGAGAGGGCGGACGGCGTGCGCGAGCCGGCCATGTGATAGATGGTCTCTTCCTGCACCGTGCCATCGAGATCGTCCGCGCCAAACCAGAGCGCCGTCTGCGCGACCTCGACGCCTGAAGAGATCCAATAGGCCTTGATGTGATCGACGTTGTCGAGCAGAAGCCGCGCCACCGCGTGTACGCGCAGCGTGTCGCTCGCGGACGGCGGCGGCAGTTTGCGCATCTGGTTGTTGTCGGGGTGAAATGCGAGCGGGATGAACGCCTGCAGACCGTGGGTCTCGTCCTGAAGGGCGCGAGTACGCATGATGTGATCCACGCGCTCCTCCGTTGTCTCGATATGCCCGTACAGCATCGTGATGTTCGTCCGCATCCCCAGACGATGAGCGGTACGATGAATCGCGATGTACCGATCGCCGTCGCACTTGTCATGACAGATTTTGCGCCGCACCCGCGCCGCAAAGATCTCCGCGCCGCCCCCCGGCAATGAATCGAGGCCGGCATCCCGCAGCTCGCGCAACACCTGCTCGTCGGACATCCCGTAGAGATCCGCAAAATAGGCAATCTCCACGGCCGTGAAACACTTCAAATGGATTTGCGGACGGATGGCTTTCAATCCGCTCAGCAGATCTTTGTAGTAGTGGAACGGCAGCCTTGGATGAAGGCCGTTGACGATGTGAATTTCGGTGAGGGGCTCGTGCTGGCGTTGCCGAAGCTTGGCGAACACCTGCTCCAGGGTCATCGTGTATGCGCCGGGATCTCCAGGCTTGAGGCGCGCGAAGGAACAGAACAAACACGACGCTTCACAGACGTTCGTCGCCTCGAGTCGAAGATTGTGGTTGAAGTAGGTCCGCGCGCCGTGCCGCCGCTCGCGCTCGCGATTTGCAAGCCATCCAAGCGCGAGCAAGTCAGGCGAGTCGAACAGCCGGACGCCATCTTCGAACGACAATCGCTCGCGTCGTTCGAGTTTGTCGGCGACGTCGGCGAGTTTAGCGGCAATGAGACGCGAGCGCACGTTGACCCTTGCTTGTCGTTTCGTTTTTCGTTCTTCGTTCTTCGTTCTCAGTTCTTCGTTCTCAGTTCGACCCGATCCCCATCACCTGCAAACGAATGGTGCGTGCGCGAGGTCCATCGAGCTCGGCGAGCAGAATGCGCTGCCATTGGCCGAGCACCACTTCTCCGCCGCTGATCTGCAGCGTGAGCGAGTGACCGAGCAGCGTTGCGCGAAGATGTGAGTCGGCGTTCATGCGATCGCAGTCGGAGTGTTCCGGATCGTTGTGCATGTAGTAGCGGTCGCGCCGTACGATGTCCTCGAGGAACCGCGTCACGTCTGCGACGAGCGCCGTCTGGAATTCGTTGATGAAGAGCGCACACGTCGTGTGCATCGACCAGAGCGTGAGCACGCCTTCACGAATGCGAAACTGCGCGGCGTGCTTCGTCACGCGATCGGTCAAATCCAGGACCTGAATGCGATCCGTGGTATCAATGACGAAGCTTTCGCCGTGAATGACAAGATCGCCGGCTGTCGCGGACGCAACCGGCTGCACCGGCGTTTCGCGCGCGGTCAGGGCCGAACTCTTGCTCATCAACTGGCTATTTTCCCACATGTTATACTCGCGCCCACAACCGACGCGTACCCACGCAGTCAGGGAAGTTGGGTGCAAAGCCCACACGGTCCCGCCACTGTAAGCGGGGAGCGCGCGTTCAGTGTTGCCGACGAGGCAACCGTCACTGTCGAGATCGCGGGACTGACCGGCCTTCGCTGAAGCGGCGGCGGCCAGGACGTTCGCGCGGTGCAAACGACGGGAAGACGTGAACGCGCTGCGACGATCCGCGAGTCAGGAGACCTCCTGCATGGGGCACGTCCCTTCGGCGCGACGACGCCGGGAGGCGACCATGACCCGCGGAGCGTTCCTTCTCCTCTTCTTTCTCCATTCTGTTTCCGTTGCCGCTCAGGGCGCGGCGCTGTCCGGAATCGTACGCGATCCCGATGGACGTCCTGTGGCCGGCGCGACGGTGATTGTGCAGAGCGTCGCGAGCGCGCCGGTCTCCGTCCGCAGCGACGCTGACGGACGCTTTCAATTCGACGCGCTCGGTGAAGGCCGTTTCGACGTGGCGGCTTCAGCGCCAGGTCTCACCGGTGAGGTCCGCGGTGTGTTGATCGCGAGCTCGACACCGGCGACTGTCGATATCCCGCTTCATGTGAGCGCCGTTTCCGAGACGCTCGTCGTATCTGCGTCGCAGATCGATCAGCCGCTGTCGCGTGTCGCCGACACCGTGACCATCATCGATCGCTCCGAGATCAACGCACGTCAGCTCTCATTTGTGGCGGAAGCGCTGGCGACGGTGCCTGGCTTGACGATTGCGCGGAACGGCGGCCCCGGGACGCTCGCATCCGTGTTCCCGCGCGGCGGCGAGTCCGATTTCACGCTGGTTCTCGTAGATGGCATTCGCGCAAACGCGTTTGGCGGCGGGATCGATCTTTCACAGATTCCGCTCGGCGAGGTCGATCGAATCGAAGTCATCCGGGGGCCGCAAAGCGCGTTGTTCGGATCGGACGCCATCGGCGGAGTCGTGCACGTTGTCACGCGCGGCAGCGGACCCGCTTCTGCGACCGCTCGCGCCGAGACCGGCAGCCGCGAAACGCGACGCTTCGCCGGATCGTCCAGCGGCGAGCACAACCGCTTCAGATGGCAGACGGGCGCAGATTACTTCGCCGACGACGGCTTCACCGGTCCGGCGGCCAACGGCGAGCGCGTGTCGAACGACGACGCGCAGGAGCGGCAAGGATGGCTGGGGAGCGGATATCGATGGGCACAGGGCACGGAGTTACAGGCCATCTTCCGCTACGTGGACAGCGATCGCGGCGCGCCAGGACCCTACGGGTCAGATCCCGCGCACCGATTTGCCGGTGTCGATCGCGTCGCGCGGGGCAAAACCGCGCGTCGAAGCGGCGGGCTGCGCGCCGTTCACCCATGGGGCGGCGCGTCGAGCCGGGTGCGCCAGCGGTTCGACCTCGATGTTGCGGATTTCGATCTCTCGTTTCGCAGCGCCTTTGGCGTATCTGAATCCGAAACTGGACGCGCGCACGGGCGCGTGCAGACAGACGCCGTGCTCGACGCAGGATTCAGCCTGTCGGCCGGTGTCGAGTGGCTTCGCGAACACGCCTCGAGCACGTTCATCACGGCCGGGGCGTCACCCGTTCCCGTTCGCAGGCGGGTGATCGGCACGTACGGCGAAGGGCGCTGGGCTGCCCACGAGCGCTTGAGTGTGCAGGCCGGCGTCCGCGCGGAACACATTACACGCGAGTCGCTCCAGGGCGATGCTTTCTCGCGGCGGCCCGCGTTCGACGACCACTCGATCGTG
>DASPWV010000361.1:0-3842 GCA_035637635.1 Vicinamibacterales bacterium
GCGACGATGTATGTCCCTCCGCACATCGGCGAGCAGCTGATTGAACAGATTGCGCAGAAAGGCATCCGGGAGTTGTGGGTCAACCCGGGCGCCGAGTCCGATGCGCTCATCGCCAAAGCGCGCAGTCTCGGTTTGCAACCCATCGAAGCGTGCAGCATCATGGGAATCGGGCTCAGTCCGAGCGAGTTCTGATATACTCCCGAAGAACTCGATTCCCTGCCAGGTCAGTCATCGCGGACGCGGATCTCTTATTCACGTCCCACACGTCGAACCAGATCCTTCTCCGACAACACGAACTAGAGAACTCCATATGACCAATCACAAGCGTCACGGTTCATCTCGCGGTGGTGCCACTCAGGCGCCTCCGGCCGAAGGAGCCGTTCAGAACGGCACTGAGGCCGCTGCTCAACAGGACAACCGTGCGCGCGGGCTCAACATCGGCGAACTGAAGGACATGAGCATCCAGAAGCTCACCCAGGTCGCCAAGGAATTGAACGTCGCCGGTGCCACCGGCATGCGCAAGCAGGAGCTCATCTTTCAGATCCTCAAGGCGCAGACCGAACAGAGCGGGTTCATTTTCTCTGAAGGCGTGCTCGAAGTGCTGCCCGACGGATTCGGGTTCCTGCGCGCGCCGGATTACAACTACCTGCCGGGCCCCGATGACATCTACGTCTCGCCCTCCCAGATCCGGAAATTCGACCTGCAGACGGGCGACACGGTGTCGGGCCAGATTCGGCCGCCGAAAGAAGGCGAGCGCTACTTCGCCCTGATCAAGGTCGAAGCCGTCAATTTCGAAGCACCGGATCAGGCGCGGGACAAGCTGTTTTTCGAAAACCTTACACCGCTTTATCCGCTCGATCGCATCAAGCTCGAAACCGAGAGCGACAATCTCTCCGCGCGTGTCATGGACTTGATGACGCCGATAGGAAAGGGGCAGCGCGGCTTGATCGTCGCGCCGCCGCGTACCGGCAAGACGATGCTGCTGCAGAACATCGCGCAGTCGGTCGCACGCAATCATCCGGAGGTCTATCTGATCGTGCTGCTCATCGACGAGCGGCCCGAAGAGGTCACCGACATGCAGCGCTCGGTGGACGGCGAGGTGATCTCCTCCACCTTCGACGAGCCCGCGCAGCGCCACGTGCAGGTCGCCGAGATGGTCATCGAAAAGGCGAAGCGCCTCGTCGAGCACAAGAAGGACGTGCTGATCCTGCTCGACTCGGTTACGCGTCTCGCGCGCGCGTACAACACGGTGATTCCGCCGTCCGGCAAAGTGCTTTCAGGCGGTCTCGACAGCAACGCCCTTCAGAAACCCAAGCGCTTCTTTGGCGCGGCACGCAACATCGAGGAAGGCGGCTCGCTTACGATCATCGCGACAGCGCTCATCGACACCGGCTCGCGCATGGACGACGTGATCTTCGAAGAGTTCAAGGGCACCGGCAACATGGAGATTCATCTCGATCGGAAGCTCACCGACAAACGCGTGTTCCCATCGATCGACATGCTGAAAAGCGGGACGCGCAAAGAAGAGCTCCTCATCCCTCGCGAAGATCTCAATCGCATCTGGGTGCTCCGCAAAGTGCTCAATCCGCTGTCGCCCGTCGAAGCGATGGAGTTGCTGCTGGATAAGATGGGCAAGACGAAGAACAACGCGGAGTTCCTGTCCGCAATGCAAAAAATGGGATGAGCCGCGGCTCGGTCCTCGTGCTTACCTGCACTGACACACTATGACGACCACCATCAAAGTCCGACAGAACGGTTCGTACCTTGTTGAAGGCGACGATGTGAAGTTGATCGATTGGAATGGCAACGAGTACAAGCCGACCAATCCGCAGCGGTTCGCGCTCTGCCGCTGCGGCCACTCCACGACGAAGCCGTTTTGTGACGGCACGCATTCGAAGATTGGATTTCAAGCGGCCGAGGCCGCGCTTGGACCAGAGGCGGCAGACAGGCCGGCTGAGTAAAGTTCCCAGTTGTCAGAAACTGGAAACTTCTCTTCATTCCGCCCGCAGCGCCAGCGTGGGATCGATGGAAGCTGCGCGGCGTGCGGCGAGATACGCCGCCGTCAGCGCCACGGTTGCCATGAGTCCGGTCAGCATTCCAAGCTGCGACAGATTGTTGGATACACCACCCAACAGAACTGATTCCAGAACACGCCCGAGAACCGCGGACATGACCGCGCCGACCACGAGGCCTGCGATGGTAATTCTGACGGCCTGCGCTGTCGCAAGACGCATGACCTGCCACCAAGTGGCACCGAGCGCCATGCGCACTCCGATCTCCTGTGTCCGGCGGCTTGTCATGAATGCCATCAGACTGTACAAGCCGGTAATGGCGAGTACAAACGCAATCAAGCCCACCACCCGAAGCGCCCGGGCGATAAACGCGATGCCTGCGGTGCGGTCCTGTATCACGTCTTCCATCGACTTCAACTCGATCACCGGTTGATCGGGGTCCGCAGCGGCGGCGGCACGCCGCAAATCGCCGGCGACATTCGACGGATCTCCGACCGTGCGCGCGACGAACGCGACGGAGAGCGGCGCATCCTGTGCGAGCGGTCGATAAACCGTTGGCGCGCGCCGCTGCTGAAACCAGTCGTGCAGCACATCTCCAACGACGCCGACGATGGTGGTCCACTCTCCGTCGGCGGTAATCCTGAATCGCCTGCCGAGTGGCGACGCTCCCGGCCAGTAGCGCTCGGCCAGGCTGCGACTCACGATCGCGACGGCCTCGGTCCCGGCGCGATCGCCATTCGAGAAATCCCGGCCGGCGAGCAGCGGAATGCGCATCGTATCGAAATAGTCAAGCGACACGCGTCGATAGTCGACCTGGCGTACTTCCCGGTCCTTCACCGTGACGCCTTCGGGCCAGAACCCGCGCGTCGCGTTGCCGCCGGAGTACGGCAGGTTACTCACCATCGCGACGGCCGAAACCGCAGGTATAGCGCGCATCCGATCTGTGACGGTGGTGACGAACTGACGCCGGCGATCGGCCTCCGCGTAGGGGCGTTCCGGCAGCACCACACGCGCAACGAGCAGATTGTGCTTGTCGAATCCGAACATGCCGTTGATTGCGCGATATGCCGTCGCCGTCAACAGCACCGAGCCGAAGAGCAGAGCCAGTGTGAGCGCCATCTGTGACGCCGCCAGCGTGCTTCGCAGCCAGTGCCGTTCGCGGGATGACGTCAATGTCCGGCTGTTTTGACCGAGCGCCAGCGAGATCCCGATGCGCGCTGCCTGCAACGCGGGGAAGAGCGTGAAGGCGAGTGTTGCCCCCGCCGCCATGGCAAGCATTACGAGGAAGAGCTCGGGGCTGATTCGCATGAAATCGAGCCCCGGCACAAAACGAATGACGGAGGCGGGAATGGACGCGCGCGAGACGTCCAGCGCTGCCCAGGCCAAAGGCACGGAGATGATCACCGCGATGACAGCGAGGATGCTGCCCTCGAGGATCGTTTGCCCCGCGAGTCTGCCGCGGCCCGCGCCGAGCGCCAGTCGGACGGCGTACTCCTGTGCGCGCTCACCACCGCGTGCAAGCAGGAGATTCGCGATGTTGGCGCACGCGATCAGCAGGAGAAGAACACCGGCGGCCTGCACCACGCTCATGAATGGACCCGCTCCGGGATCCGCCATGCCCCGCTGGAAATCAAGCACGGCAACCATGCGAGCCTGGTTCGTGTCCGGATATTCGCGCCGCTGGCGCGCGACGATCGACTCGATTTCCGCCCGTGCTCGATCGAGCGACACACCGTTTTGCAGTCGACCGCTCACCACCAGGAAGCCGCGCCGGCGGTTGTTCCACTCATCGGGGGAGTAGGCAAGTGGCGCCCAGATTTCCGCGCCGTC
>DASPWV010000362.1:0-4847 GCA_035637635.1 Vicinamibacterales bacterium
TGCGCTGGCCTCGCGCACGACGATTTCACGCTGCCTCGCCCTCCATTGGGGAACCTTCCGCCTGACCGACGAGGCGATCGAGGAGCCACCCATCCGCTTCGCGCAGAGGTGGCGCGAGGCAGGACTTCCAGAGAGCGCCAACTGGATTCTGGCGCATGGCGAGACAAGACCTTTCTAGCCTGGATGCCCCACACACGTTCGCGCTCCTGCAGGTTGCCCGCCGCACATTCTGACCGCTTGACACGTCGCTCGCTGCCAGCCGATCATCGCGCGGACAAGCCTTCACCGGGAAGTCGGCGTCTGCCGGCTTCACCACATCCGCCTGACGCGGGCAGAAGCTTGAACGAGGAGCAAAAATGAGTCGGGCACAGACTGCTTTGTTGACGATTGCATCGGTGGTTTTCGCGGCGTCCATCGTCGTCGCGCAGCAGAGTGCGCCTGCGCCCGCTGCGCCGGTGCCGCCTGGTCTGCCCGACTGGGCGTACGCGCCTCCTCCACCAGCAGGATCGCCGCCACCGCCATCGGCTCTTCCGGCTGATGACAACGCAGTGGTCCGAATTCCCGGTACGGACAAAACGATGACGCGCGCAGCCTTGCGCGGGACGAAAGAGATACCGGATTGGTATCCTGAAGAACGTCGCGGTCAGATGCCGGCAATCGTCAAGGTCGGCAAGGAGGGCGTTCGCGCGTGCGGCTTCTGTCATCTCGCAGATGGAACAGGCCGGCCGGAGAATGCTCCGGTCAACGGACTGCACGTCGCGTATTTCATGCAGCAGTTGGAGGACTTCAAGAACGGTTTGCGTCACAGCGCCGATCCAAGAAAAGCCAACACGAACAACATGATCGATTTCGCCAAGAAAGCGACGCCTGACGAACTCAAAGCGGCGGCGGAGTATTTCGCCGCGCAGCCGTATCCGAAGCGTATCGAGGTGATCGAATCGCGCACGGCTCCAAAAGTGCGCCTTCAGGGCGGAATGCACATGGCTGTTCCGGCAAACGAAGGCGGCGGGATGGAGCCAATCGGCAACGAGATCGTCGAGGTGCCTGCCGACAATCTCCGCGCCGAGGCGCGTGACACGCACATGGGCTGGACGGTGTACGTGCCGGCCGGAACCCTCGCCAAAGGAAAACAACTGGCTGCGAAGAATCAGTGCAGTGTCTGCCACGGCGCCAACCTGGAAGGGATTGGCCCCGTGCCGCCGCTCGCCGGCCGGTCGCCGAGCTACATCATGCGCCAGTTGTTCGACATGAAGACGGGGGCGCGTCGCGGCCCCTGGTCCGAACTGATGAAGCCGATTGTGAGCGGCATGTCCGTGCAGGATATGACGGCGCTCTCCGCCTACGCCGCGTCGCTCCCGCCATCGGGCGCAGGCACCCGCGGCACGCGCTGAGACTGAACGCGATGAGCCGCGTCCGTTCGGCGCGGCTCATATCCCCGTTTGCTCGTATAGAGCCCCTCTGGCGCAAGCCACGGCAATAGCTGGCATCGGGCGACAGCGAATCGTGCTGGCGCTACACTCTCGCCATGGCACCAATGCTTTTTCGTACTTTGATGGCAGGCGCGTGTGCGCTCGCACTTGCTTCGGCCCTCGCTGCCCAGCGCGGGGCGACGAATCCGTTCCCGGGTGGCAGCAATCCAGATGGATCGCTTCGACCCACGCCACCAGTCACCCGGCTGTTCACGCAGGATGCCTACACGGAATATTCCATCCTCGAGCCGGGCAGCGAGTCGTTTCGCATTCGGTTCCTGCCGGAAGAAACGCTCGTCGGTGCCACCGAGCTCGTGAACGCGACGCGCGGCGGCAGCGAAGGATCGGACATTCAGGTGTTCGATCCACGAACCGGCAAACCGATGCCGTTCACGTATGAGCAGGACAAAAACGATCCGGAGACTCACGCGATTCACGCCAAGCTGGCCATCCCGGTGCCCGAGGGCGGCGTCGGCCGCGTGCTGATTTACAAGACCTACAAGGACCCGCGCACGTACATGATGCATGGCGACAACATCGTGTGGGTGCGAAGTCTGAGTGGGTACCGCCTCGGCGTCCTGCTGCCGAAGGGATTCTCGTTCATCTCGTCGAACGTCGCCGCGCAGATGTCGACCACGGCTGATGGACGGTTGAAGCTCGCGTTTGCAAATCCGAGCGGCCAAAGCAATCCGGTGACGATTCACGCGCGCAGGACCACCGCCACGTTTACTCCCTCGGGCGCCGATGACATGTTTTTTGACGACGTGAAGACGTTGTACGAACTTGACGCGCCGGAAACGCATCGCATCGGCGTCGATCAGACCTATAGCGACTACCGCAAAGGTCCGAAGGCGACGCTCGATGCGATCGCCTATCTGCCGCTGCGCGATCTGAAGGTGCTGGACCTCGACACCGCGCACGTGCTGACACCGCTCAAGACGGGCGCGACGACGAGCGTGGCGCTCGAGGCGCCCATCACCGATGACAAGCAAAGCGCGCACCTGCGGATCACCGGCACCCTCGTCGATCCGGCATATACCGTCGAACGCGGCGATCTCGTCTTCGTGCGCACACTGAAAGGCCTGCGCAACACGGTGCTATTGCCTGCAGGATGGGACGTGTCCGCGGTGTCGCAACCCGGAACTATCGGTACGTACAATGGCCGCGCGTTTGTATCGTTCATCAATCTGAACGCGGAGAACCAGTACCTGGTTCGAATCCGTGCAAGACGCCCGTGAGTCGCCCAGGAGCCTAGCTTCTCTTCATCCTTTCACTGACGTTCGGCTTCTCCATTGAAATACGCGGGCGGCTCAATCTGACATCGTCGTGCGTTCGAGGCTTCATCACCGCTTCTTCATGATCCGGCGGCAACTCCTGGTCAACGCCTCCTTCGTAACTCTCATCCTTGCGAAACGCTTCGTCCGGTATCTCTTGCGGTTGGTCTACTCTCTTGAAACGTGGAACTTCGACATCGCCGCGCTTCGCCACGACTCGGTACGAGAACCGCAGTGTGCTCTTGCCATCCTGCTGCTCGCGCACGACGAAACTCTCCGGGGATCGACTCTCCACATACAGACCTTTTGAATCGCCGTACGGCGTGAGAAACACGTGATAGTGATACGTGTTCGTCAGATGACTGAAATCGGCGTCGAGCGTCACTTCGCTTCTTCCGCTTTCGAGCGTTGCTTCGCCAAAATCCTCGAACCAGCTCTCGGGACTCTCGATCGCGCAGAATAGTCTTCGGCTGCCATCGGGGTGCGCGACGACCGCGCCCTTCACGCCGGTGACGGTCAAGTCTCCATCGACGAACACCCGCCCTTTGAAGTGGCCCGCCATCCCCGCGGCGCTTCCTGTCGAACCAAACACGCCGGTGCCGCTTGCAGACTGCCCTCGGACGCCGATGCCTGTTTGCGATCGGCCGTGAACGCCCGTTTTGTTGTCGCCGACGCCGACGACGCCGATCTGTGGAGATTGTCCAATGACGCCGATCTGTGGCGATTGCCCGACGACCCCGATATCGCTGACGCTTTCACCCAGGACGCCTGGACCCGTTGTCGACGCGCCGGTGACACCGCTCGAGGAATTCGATTGGCCCGTCACTCCAGAACCGAGTGTGCTTCTGCCAAGCACGCCGATCCCGCCGGGACATTCACCAAAGACGCCCAACACTCCTGGAGAAAAGCCTTTGACACCGACATCCGTATCCGACTGACCGTGAACACCGGTGGCTGACTCCGAGAAGCCCATGACGCCGATTCCTCTTGCACTCTGCCCGAGAACTCCGATGTCGTTTTGCACACTGCCCCAGACGCCGACCGATTGATCGGATCGCCCGACCACGCCTGCGTTGCCGCTGCTGACGCCGAGAACCCCATATCCTTCGGTGTTCCCGAATCCAACGACGCCAATCTGGTTCTGGCTTTCGCCCTGGACGCCCGAATCATTCTGCGCAAGGCCCCACACGCCCATCGACGTTGCGGATCGGCCCACCACGCCGACGTTGTCTTTACTGTCGCCGAAGACGCCGAAACCAGTCGTCTTCCCCCGACCGATCACTCCCGTTCCGGTTTGACTCTCACCCAAAACTCCCGCGTCACTTTGTGCGTCTCCCCAGACGGCAACCGAGGTATCCGATCGTCCGACGACGCCTGCGTTGTCTTTGCTGTGGCCGAGGACCCCGTAGCCTTTTGATTTCGAATTTCCGAAGACGCCTATGTGATCTTGACTGTCACCGAGCACTCCAGAACTGCTCTGGCTGTCGCCCCGGACACCAACCGATGAGGTCGATCGTCCCCAGACTCCCGCGTTGGTTTGGCTGGTGCCGCGAACGCCGTTTCCAGATGTCGCATCGCCAACCAGCCCACTTCCGCGTCCGCCCCCAATGCCCTGGAGCGCGTGAAAATGCCCTCCGGTCTGTCCGCCGGGTTTGATCTGCAAAATAATCGCGTTCGCAAATCGCATCAGTTGGTTCGGACCAAGGTCCGCGTTTGTGGCGATCAGTTCCGTCTGCCTCTCGGCCCAATTCTGATCTTCAAGGGAAAGATCACTCATCGGATGGCTCCTTTACGGTCGCAGTGTCCCACTGACGATGGGCATGCACGTCGAAGTGGCCAAGTATAGCCGCTGGTCGGTGTGCGGACGACATGCTACACGTGCATGGGGCGGGTTGTTCACGATCTCAGAACCGCACGCGTATTCCGCCGTTGACGTTCCGCCCTTCCAGAGGTGCCCACGCGTCCACAGTCCAGCGGCCATCAGCCGCCCGCGTGCGCCTCGTCATCGGATCCCAGCGCGTCTGTCGCACACCTGTCAGGTTCTCGCCATTGATGAACAGACGCCAGCGGCCGAATTGCCTCTCGCCGAGCAGGCCAACGACGA
>DASPWV010000363.1:0-5397 GCA_035637635.1 Vicinamibacterales bacterium
AGCGAGCCCGATGACGATCTGTTTGTCGCCGAGGTTCCACGCATGCCGCAAACCAGGCGACACTGTGAGCTGCGATTCGCGCTCGGAACGGCCATCGCTCTCAGGCGAGGCGATCGACTCCGCAACGAGTTCGACAAGAAAATTCAGCGTGCGCGACGCTTGCCAGATAACGCTTCCCGCCGCGAACGGACTGGCGAGTGCGTCTGCGTCGGGCCCGTATCTACCCCGGTTCCCTGGAAGATACGTGAGCCCCGCATTCCAGTGCAGGTACCAATCGCCCGCGCGCTTGCTGAACGGCAAATTGATTTGCCATCCAACGACGCCCCTCCCCAAGCCGCTGTCCTTCGGGGAACTCGGAACGATCAAGCTGATTCGAGGAGCAAAGGCAGGACGCGTGGCACTCTCGCGGAGAACCTGCAGGCGGTAGTTGACGAGGGCATCGCCGACCGACGCGTGATGATCAACGCTGCCGAACGGAATCGTAAACGACAACTGGTGCGTCATGCCGCCAATCGGCCACTCTTGCGTGAAAGTCGCAAGCCATTCGCCGCGTTGCCATCTGTAGTTGAAGATGTTCTGGAAGATACCGGCTTCCTGATTGAAGGCTTCCTCGACGAGAAAGGAGTTGTCGAGAATTCCGAATTCATCCTGTGCAAACGCCGGAATCGTGGCCCCCAAGGTCAGGAACAGCAGAAAACCCGCCGAAATACGCATCGTTTCGGCGACAGTATATCTTAATTTTGATTGGTCAAAATTATTCGCGCTTGCCTTCACGCCCCGGAAGACACCGCGGCGAAGCGATCCGCGATGGCTATGAGATCCTTCGGCTCGTCAATCACGTACGGCGTATCGGGAACCGTGTCGCCAAAACGGCCAGCGCCGAAACCGTAGCGTGCCCACACGAACGCGCATCCTGCGCCTCGTGCTGTTTCGCAGTCAACGGGCGAATCGCCAACGAGCAACGCGACACTGGCAGGTGCCGCGGCCATCAAACGAAGCAGTTCGACTGGATTCGGCTTCTTCGCCGACGCGCTGTCCCCGCCGACGACCTCATCGAAAAACTCGCGGAGACCGAGCGTGACGAGCAGACGGTCGGAATGCGCGATGGGTTTGTTCGTGAGCACCACAAGACGCGCCTTTCGGCCCAGCAATGCGAGCGTTTCACGGACGCCGGGATAGGGACTCGTTGACTCTGTCAGGTGTCGATCGTAAATCTCCAGGAACCGCGGCAGCGCATTCGGTGTGTCAGGATCGACGCCGCCTCGCTCGAGCACACGCTTGACCAGGACACCGGCGCCATCGCCCACCATCAACATCACGTCGGCGATGTCGACCGCGCTCCCCCCAAGACTGGTGACAAGCTCATTCGCCGACCGGGCGATATCCGCAGCCGAGTCGACCAGAGTGCCATCGAGATCGAAGACGATGAGCATCGACGATTGTCCGGCTCGTGTTTTCACCCTTGATACGTGGCAAACGACGTCGGCGTCTCCCAGACGGTGACGCGCACCACGGGCAGCGCCTCTTCGCGTGCGTGATCGAAAATCAGCCGCGCAATTCGTTCAACCGTCGGATTGCTGTCGACGATGAAGATGGGCTCGCCGAGCTCGCGCAGCGGCTTTACGAGCGGATCGTCGTGGCGGAGGATCATCTTGTGATCGAGCTCGCGATCGATCCAGCCTTTCACGACGCGTTTGATATCGCTGAAATCGCACACCATGTTGCGATCGTCGAGAGTGCCGGTGTGGACCTCGACTTCGGCCGTCGCATTGTGGCCGTGTGGATGCTTGCAGATGCCATCGTAGTCGAGCAGGCGATGGCCGTAGCAGAACTCGATTTTCTTGGTGACGGAGTACACGCTCACAGATTACAACCTAACGCGTGGATTCAGAATGGAGACGCTAGTCCTTCTGTCGGGAGGCCTGGACAGCGCCGTGCTGCTCGCGCACGAGGCGCGGGGCGCGCGCGTCCACCCGCTGTACGTCAGCGCCGGCTTGAGCTGGGAACCTCTCGAACGTGCGATGGTCGAACAACTGCTGGCGTCCTCCACCTTTCACGGCGCCGTGGAGCCGCTCGCAAGCGTCGAGTTCAGTATGCGCGACGTGTACGCGGCAGATCACTGGGCGGTTCGAGGCACGCCGCCCGCGTATGACACACGGGACGAAGACGTCTACCTCCCGGGACGAAACCTGGTGCTGCTGACCAAAGCCGGTGTCGTTGCCGCCGCGCGCAACCTCTCGCGCATCGCGCTTGGACCGCTCGCCGGCAATCCGTTTCCAGATGCAACGCCGGAGTTCTTTGCGGCGATGCAGCGCACATTGACGCTTGGCCTCGATCACGCCGTCGAGATCTCCACGCCGTTCAGCGCCATGCACAAGGAAGACGTGATCAGAATCGGCAAAGAGCTCGGCGTACCGTTCGAGCTCACCTTGTCGTGTATGAACCCCGTTTCGGCGGGAGGCGTGCCGCTGCACTGCGGCCTTTGCAGCAAGTGTCGTGAACGACGTGATGCGTTTCGAGCGGCGGGCGTCGAGGATCCCACTCGCTACGGCAACCGGTAGCCGCGGTAAGTTCGAAGTTCCAAGTTCCAAGTTCGAAGTTCCAGGTTCGAAGTTCCAGGTTCGATGTGGCGGTTCCAAGGGTCGTTAATCCTGAACGTCGAACTCCGAACCTCGAACTGTCGAACCTCGAACCTCGAACTGGTGCTCAGCTCTCGATTCGAATTGACCCGTCGCCCGTCCGAACCTTGAGTGTCTTGCCGCCAGACCCAAGCGTGGCTTTCAACGCGCGGCGTCGCTCTTCACGATCGTCGCCCTCGCGCGTTTCGTTCTTCACCCCCGGATGCGTGGCGCGGACTGAGCCGTCGCGTGACTCGGCGTCGACCTCCGCGTTGAAATCGCTGGGTAGCGTCAACACCACACTGCCGTCAGATGTCTGCACGTCCCAGTCGGCGGACATTTGCGTGTCGGGTCGAACTTCGATGCGGATGCTTCCGTCGCCCGTATGCGCCCGCAGGGCCGTAGGCTTCACTTCCCCCGCGATGCTGCCATCGTCGGTCTCGAGATCGAGTGCGCCCTCGACGCGATCCATGCGGATAGAGCCATCGGCGGTTCGGGCGAAGAGCTCACCCGCCAGTCGCGTGGCGCGGATGCTGCCGTCGTTGGTGTTCAGCGTGACTTTCCCCGTCACGTCCTCGACCGAGATCGACCCGTCTTTGCTTTTTGCAATCAACGCGCTTTCGCGCGGCAACGCGACGCGTAGACGGGCGGAGGGGTTGAAGTGATTGCCGAGTTGAATGCCCTGCCTTGGATGTCGCGCCGGCCCGGTGACCTTGACGATGATTTTGTTTCCCTGCTGCTCCGCGGCGACCTTGATTTCGTCAACCAGGCTTTGCTCCATCGCGCGCTTCTCGATCTCGACCTCGACATCGTTGCGATCCCACGAATGAATCTCGATCGCGCCGTCGAAGGTTTCGAGCTCGACGTCCGGCCGGGACGCCACCGTAAACTTCTTCGTTTCGCGCGAAATGATGCCTTCGGAGTTGAGATTGACCTCGCAGCCAGTGAGCGCGGCGACCGCGGCGGCGGCGATTATGAGTCGTGGGTACATACCTTCCCCTCCCGATCTAGACGAGAGCTGTGCTGCCGGTGTTCCGCCAAATCTGGCCGTTTATCACCGTCGATCGAACCCGCAGCGTCTCGCGGTCGAGGATGACCAGATCTGCCAGGTAGCCTGGCGCCAGCTTGCCGAGATCGGGCAACCGCAATTGCTCAGCGGGACTGGTGGAACACAAACGCGCGGCGTCACGAACACTGAGTCCGACCTGCCCGACGAGCTGTCGAAATGCGCCGTCCATCGTCAGCACACTGCCGGCGAATGTGCCGTCTTCGAGTTCCGCGGTCCGTTCGGTTACGACGATTGGCTGACTGCCGAGCCTCGTGCGGCTCCCAACCGGCAGGCCAGAACCGGCCGTGCCGTCGGTGATCGCCATCACATTAGCGATGCCTTTCGCGCGAACGGTGAGTCGAATGAGGGCGGGGTGCACATGGAAGCCATCGCAGATGACCTCCGCTGCTACGTCTTCGGAGTGCAGAACAGCGCCCACCACGCCCGGCGCGCGGTGATTGAGACCGGACATCCGATTAAAGAGATGTGTGGCGTGACAGACGCCCGCCGCCACCGCCTCGATTGTCTGCTCGTACGTCGCGCCCGAGTGGCCCACAGATACTCGATAGCCCGCGGCCGTCAGTTGCTGGACGAAGTCGAGTCCGCCCTCGATTTCAGGCGCCACAGTGACGATGGCGATCTGATGGCGGCGGCGTCCGATGACTTCGAGGATGTCTGCGCCACTGAATTCCGCCTCGTCCGCTCGCGCTTTGTGTGTGTGTGCAGGCGGATGGACCGGAATCGGCAACGGTGTCCGCAGACACCCGAGGGGCTGCGCGCCCTTGAAGCGTGGGTTGATGAAATTGCTTTCGAGGTGAGCCGGAAGAACGCGCGCCGACACCTCGCCACCCGGACGTGCGCCCTCGAGTTGCGCGAGCACGCCATCGAGGGCTACGGGCGGACACGCGACCGTCGTGGGACAGAATGCGGTGACGCCGTAGCGCGGCAGACGCGACGCAACCCTGGCCACCGCGTCGGCTCCGTCGAGCACGTCAACGCCTTCGATACCGTGAACATGGACATCGATGAACCCCGGCACGACGATGGTGCCGGAAGCATCAACGCGGGTCGCACCCGCCGGTGCGTCGATGGCGCGCGATTCGATCGCGACAATACGCTCGCCATCAATGACGACGCTGCCCGCGTCGAGCACGCGGTCGGCGAGAACCAGCGCAGCGCCGCTGATGACCATCATTCGCCGCGAAGCGCGGCACTCCGCGCGGCACCGATCGCCGCGGCGTCGAGACCGAGAGGAGAGAGAACAAGATGCAACCGCTCTGCCTGGGCCGGTCCCAGCTGGCGGGTGCACTCGTGTCGAATCGCCTCGAGCGTCTCCTCGCCGGCCGAAGCGAGTGTGCCGCCCAGGACGACCATCTCCGGGTCGATCACGACGACGACGTTCGTGATGGCCATGCTCACGTATTTCACCGTGTCGCGCATCACGGAAATGCAGACGCCGTCGCCCTCGCGCGCAGCCTGAAATACATGCTCCACTTTCAACCGAGTCAAATCGCCATCGACGAGTTTGACTGCGTTGGAGTGATCGCCGGATTTCACTCGCCAGATTAGCCGGCGGACGATACCGGCGGCATCCACTTCCGCGGCGAGACCACCGTAGCGCCTGTAGTCGGCGCGCTCGACAGGATTCAGGGCGAGCCAATCAACGGATCCCGCAAAACCATGGGCTCCCGCCCAGACAGTCCCGTTGATGAGGATCCCCGCAGTCACGTG
>DASPWV010000364.1:0-2351 GCA_035637635.1 Vicinamibacterales bacterium
CCTTGACGACCTCTGCACCGGTCGCCCGCATCGCCCGCGTCCGGCACGCCAGGTCCGAAGGGACTCCGTCGAAGTGATGCGTTGACAGGACGATGCCGCGGCCACCAGAGGAGGAAATCAGATCATCGAAACCAGCGCGCATTTCGATGTCGATGTAATCGGCACCGAGCTGCTGCGCGTCTTGAAGCAGCCGCTTCCGTTCTTCTTCCGACCCTGTGAATTGGCCGCCTTCCCACGTGGGACGACACGTGAAGATCACCGGCAGCCGGCGGCCCGCGAGGGCGCCAGCGGCATTGGCGTCACGAACTCCATCAATCCGCAGCTCCACCAGATCGGCCTCGACGACGCGGTCGCGCCGTTCGCGGAGCTCGGCCAACGTGTCGGCCGTGACGGTGACGCAGAGTTTCGGTGCTCGCATAAAGAAAAAGCGCCTCTTCAGGCTTTCCTGAAGAGGCGCTTGGTCGAGTGCTCGTGATATGCCGTCTACTCGGTGCTATGCCCCTTCAGATACGTGGGAATACCACAAACAGTACGCAAACGAGCCGTTCACGCGTCGCGGGCAGCGACCAAAACTGTGATCGAGAGCGCATTGACAACGACCGCGCATAAAGTAGCCTGCAACACTATCAAGGCCACTTCACAAGTGTCAATCGTCTAAATAGTGGCGGGGTTGAACCCGCCACGACGAGATAGGCAAGGTTAAAGCCGCCATTACGGACCGCGCCAAGTCGGTTGGACTGGTACAGAATGCGCAACCGGCCTCTTCGCCGCGAAATCTTGCTTATATCGGGCGATCCTCGTAATCTTAACTAAGTGTCAATTTTTGCAATCAATTGCAGATGAAAACATCCACGCTGGCCCTGGTCCTCATCGGTTTGAGTCTGCTTGCCGCAGCCCCGTCGGCACAACCGGCGTTCATGTCCCTCGACGACATCCGGCCTGGCATGGTCGGCATCGGCCAGACCGTGTTTCAGGGCAGCACGCTCGAAGAGTTCAAGGTCCACATTCTCGGCGTTCTCAAGGACGTCGTCGGTCCTCGCCGAAATCTCATCCTGGCGCGCCTCGAAGGTGGCCCGCTCGCGAAAACGGGCGTAATCGCGGGCATGAGCGGGAGCCCGGTTTACATCGACGGAAAACTCGTCGGCGCTGTCTCGTACGCGCTGGGTCAGTTCGCGACTGAACCGATCGCCGGCATTACACCCATTGCAGAAATGACCGATGCGGCGAGCCTGGCGCCAATCGAGGCAGGCACTCGGCCGGTGGCCATTAGCTGGCCTCCAACGCCTCAAGCTCTCACCGCCATCTGGAGCCGCGATCTCGGACAGACACGGCCGTTTCTCGATGATCCCTCGCACGGGATGCTCATAGGCGCGACGGATCAAGGACTCAGTCCTCGCGTTGCGAGCCTGCTGCAGCCAATCGCGGTCCCGCTCGTGACAGCGGGATTCGCGCCCGACGTGCTCGCGCCTCTTACCTCCGCGCTGACGAACCGTGGATTTTTGCCGGTGTCAGCGGGCGTTCAGTCGGCGCAGACGCCGCGAAGCGATGCCGCGCCTCCGAGAAAGCTTCGGCCCGGCGATGCAATGGGTGTGGCGTTGATGTCGGGCGACTTCATGCTTGGCGCGACGGGTACCGTCACCTACGTCGACGGTGACAAGATCTACGGCTTTGGACATCCGCTCTACAACCTCGGACCAACCGAGTTTCCGCTTACCGAAGCGGATGTGCAGGTGGTCCTTCCCAGCCTGCTGCAGTCCACCAAGATCGCCAGCTTTGGCCCGGTGATCGGCACGCTTCAGCAGGATCGGGCCACGGCAGTCTCAGGCCGGCTGGGCAAAGGTCCGACGATGATTCCCGTGGCGCTCACGTTGAATTCGGATCGCGCCGGCCGGCGCGTCTTCAATTTCAGCGTCGTGAAGGATGTCACGTTCACACCGCTTCTCACGTATCTCGCTATTGCGAACGTGCTCACCTCTTACGAGCGGGCCGCCGGGCCATCGTCTTTTACCGTCCGCGGTACAGCGACGATTCGCGAGCACGGAGACATCGCGTTCGAGGACATCTTCACGGGCGATCAACCGGCCGGCGGTGCCGCGGCGTACGTCGCCGGACCGCTCACATTTTTATTGAAGAACGCATCCGAGCCCGTCGACGTCGAGAAGCTGTCGCTGACGATCGACGCGACGGAACAATCGCGGACCGCGCGAATCGAACGCGTGTGGCTGGACACCGATCGTCCGCGGTCAGGTCGCCAGGCCACCGTGAAGGTGCTGCTTCGCGCCTCCAACGGTACGGAAATCGTGAAGTCGCTCGCGATCCAGCTGCCGGCAAACGCGACCGGCTCGCTGCAA
>DASPWV010000365.1:0-6022 GCA_035637635.1 Vicinamibacterales bacterium
TCGCCGAATTTCACCAGTATCAAATGGATGGGCGAGCGTTGGTCGTCAACGAGGCGCGTCCCAAACCGGCCGGCGACTTCGGCGGCGGCGGTGGTGGCGGCGGCCGCGGTGGATACGGCGGCGGCGGCGGGCGACGGGAGCCCCGCTGGTAGGGGACTTCGCTGAACAGTTTTCCAGTTGCCAGTTCACAGTTCAAAGTTCAGTTATCAGTTGGCAACAGAAAACTCAACTTTGAACTGGGAACTGGTAACTGGTAACTTCGCGACGTGATCCTTGTTGGCACGTCCGGTTACAACTACCCGGAGTGGAAAGGCAGCTTCTATCCGCCGGATCTGCCCGCGGCGCGAATGCTGCCGTACTACGCAGAACGTTTCAACACCGTTGAAATCAATTACACGTTCTATCGCATGCCCAATGCGAAGCTCGTGACCAATTGGGCGGCGCAGGTTCCCGACCATTTCCGCTTCACGTTGAAAGCGCCACGCCGGATTACCCACGATCGGCGATTGAGAGACGTGAGCGATCTCGTGCGCGGGTTTTGCGAGGTGGCGTCGGAGCTCGGACCACGGCTGGGCGCGCTCCTCTTTCAATTGCCTCCAAACTTCAAAAAGGATCTCGCGGTGTTCGACGCCTTCCTCGACGTGCTGCCGCCGCGTCTTTGTGCCGCGTTCGAGTTCCGTCACGATTCGTGGCTCGACGACGACGTGTACGCGCGGTTGTCGGCCAGGAATCTGGCGCTGTGCGTGGCAGACAGCGAAACGCGCTCGACCCCTGTAATGACCACGGCCACGTATGCGTATTTCCGCTTACGCGACGAAGGCTATCAGGAGCAGGACATCGCCCGGTGGGCCGACACGGTCGGGGAGTTGGCGAAGACGTGCACGGACGTGTTCGTGTACTTCAAGCACGAAGAGGAAGGTAAAGGCCCGGACTTTGGACGCCTGATGCTCGACGAGCTTTCGAGAAAGGGATGAACATGATGGGGAGAAACATGGGTTCGTACGGGATTACCGCGGTCGCGATTCTCTTTGTCGGCGGCTGCCTGATGTTAATCGAGGCGCTCGCCCGAGCGCAGCAGCCAACGCCGCAGCCGATGAGCTTTTTCGTGACGAGCACGGGCGCGGGCGACGGGGCAAATCTGGGTGGCCTCGCAGGAGCCGACAAGCATTGCCAGTCGCTTGCCGCCGCGGCAGGCGCCGGCACCAAGACATGGCACGCATACCTCAGCACGCAGGGCGAGGGCGCGGTCAACGCGCGCGATCGAATCGGCAAGGGGCCGTGGTTCAACGCGAAAGGCGCCCGCATCGCGCAGGACGTCGGCGATCTTCACGGCGATACGCTCGAACAAGCCCGGCGAGGGAACAATCTCACGAAAGCGACGGCGCTCACCGAAAAGGGGCAGCCCGTGAACGGCTTGGGCGACAACCCGAACCAGCATGACATCCTCACGGGCTCGCAGTTGGACGGAACGGCGTTTCCTGCCGGCGGCGATCGCACATGCCGCAACTGGACCAGCAACACGGGAGACAGCGCGCAGCTCGGTCACGTGGATCGCATGGGCGGCGGCAACACCTCGTGGAATTCAGCGCATGCGAGCAAAGGCTGCAGTCAGCAGAACCTGGTAGCGACCGGCGGCGCGGGGCTGTTGTACTGCTTCGCGATCGAATAGGACCGCGCCGCGGCGCGACCGCTAGCGCGGAGGGACCGCTACCGCGGAGGGACCGCTAGCGCGGAGGGACCGCTAGCGCGGAAGGACCGCTACGCGGCAGGGTCCCGCCCGCGCAACGCGAGGGCTCCTAGTGCGGAGGGAGGGATTCGAGGAATTCGAGAATCCGTCTCTCCGCCCAATAGCCGTCGTACCCGTTGGCTTCGGCGACAAACCCACAGTGACCGCCGTGTGTGGTCACGATCGTGGTGATGTGGGGGTTGCGCACGATCCGTGGATCCTTGAACGGTTCGACCGGCACGAACGGGTCGTCGCCGGCGGTGATGATCAACGCGGGAATGCGGATTCGATCGATCACACGCATCGCGCTGGCGCGATGATAGTAGTCGGCTGCGTCGGCGAAGCCGTGGTGCGGCGCGGTGTACCAATCGTCAAAGGCGCGAATCGTCCGGATGCGGCCGAGTGGCTTCAAATCCCAGTCGCCGGGAAACGCCCGCGCCTTGCGTCGCAACCGGCGCTTTAGATTGCGCACGAAATTCCACTGATACACGAAGTTCCGTGGCCGCTCGATGGCGCGGACGCAGGCTTCGAGCTCGAGCACCGGTGACACCGCGCACACGGCCTCGAGCTGGACCGGCGCGTCGCCGCCCAACTCGCCGGCGAGCTTGAGCGCCAGGTTGCCGCCCAACGAGTAGCCGGCTATCGCGACCCGTCGGAGCCCGTCGCGATCGATCAGCTCACGTAAGACCACGAGCGGATCGGCCGTCAGTCCCGAGTGATACAACCCCTTCGACAGGTGCTCGGTTCCGCCGCAGTTGCGCTGATTCAACCGCACGACGTTGAAGCCGCGCGCCCATGCCTTCGCGGCCATGCCGCGCATGTAGTGGGCCTCGCTCGATCCTTCGAGGCCGTGCAGCACGATCAATGTCGCGTGCGCGGCCGGTTCCTGCTGCCAGTGACAGTGGGCGAGCACGCGTGCGTCGGAGGCGACATCGAAGTATCGGGCCCCGGCCGGCGGCAGCTCCGGAAAACGGCGCGGACGCGCCCACGCGTAAAGCGTCATCCGGTGACCGCCGGCCCAGCGGGGGTGCGGGATGTACTCCAACACTTTAGTAAACTCTAGCATTCTGGTTCGGTGTGCTGAAGAGCTGTGAGCGTTGTCTAGTTTCCAGTTTCCGGTTGCCAGTTCAAAGTTTAGTTTTGCAGTTGCGAGTTTGTGTCAGTTGAGAGTTTTGACGGTACTCGCCACTCTCGAACTTGTAACTCAACTTTGAACTGGCAACTGGAAACTACGAAACGCGCGGGGAGGGTTTCATGTCTCGCAATGGATTGATCGTCGCCTTCGCTGCCTTTGCTATCGCTGCGACCACGGCATCTGCGCAGACGACGGCGGTTGCAGTCGATGCGCGTCTCGATGGATTGAAGAAAGAAGCCGCGGCAGCGATCGACTCTCACGCGAAGATGGCGCAGGAGATGGTCGACTCGGTGTTCAGCTTCGGCGAGCTGGGCTTTCAGGAATTCGAAACGTCGCGGTACTTGACGGAGATTCTGGAGAAGAACGGGTTCACCGTCGACCGCGGCATCTCGGGGATTCCCACGGCGTGGGTTGCGCGCTGGGGCTCAGGCCACCCGGTGATTGCGCTGGGCTCCGATATCGATGGCATTCCGCAGGCATCGCAAAAGCCAGGCGTCGCGTATCACGATCCGATTATCGAAGGTGCGCCGGGGCACGGCGAAGGTCACAACTCGGGCATGCCGCTGAACATCCTGGCCGCGCTCGCGGTCAAGGACATCATGCAGCGCGAGAAGCTTGCCGGCACGTTGATGCTGTGGCCGGGCGTGGCCGAAGAGCTCGTGGCATCCAAGGCGTGGTTCGTGCGCGACGGGCTCTTCAAAGGCGTCGATATCTGCCTGTTCACTCACGTCGGCAACAACCTCGAAGTGTCGTGGGGCGAAGGTGGCAACAACGGCCTCGTGTCCATTGAATACACGTTCGAAGGCGAGACCGCTCACAGCGCCGCCGCACCGTGGCGAGGACGCTCGGCGCTTGACGCCGTGGAGCTGATGGATGCGGGCTGGAACTACCGCCGCGAGCACCTGCGGCTGACGCAGCGTTCGCATTACGTCATCACCAATGGCGGCGATCAACCCAACGTCGTGCCGCGCAACGCCAGCGTGTGGTACTACTTCCGCGAAACCGACTACCCGCACATCAAGGAGCTGTGGGAGATCGGCAACAAGATGGCGGAAGGCGCCGCGCTCATGACGAACACGAAGTGGACCTCCCGCATCCTCGGCACCGCCTGGCCACAGCACATGAACAAGATCACGGCTGAGACCATGTTCGAAAACATCAAGCGCGTGGGACTGCCGACATGGAGCGAGGCGGATCAGACGCTTGCCCGGGGAATCCAGAAGGAGCTTGGCAATGCCCGCATCGAGGGCCTCGCCACCAAGCTGGCGCCGCTCGGGACGCCCGTACGCGAAGAAGACAAGCGCGGCGGCGGTTCAGACGATGTCGGCGACATCTCGTGGAACGTTCCCACGGTGACGCTGCGGTATCCCTCGAACATTCCAGGCCTGCCGGGTCACAACTGGGCAAACGGCATTTCGATGGCCACACCGATTGCGCACAAGGGCGTCATCGCGGGTGCGAAGGCGCAGGCCATGACGGTGTTGGACTTCGTGATGCGGCCGGACCTCGTGTCCGAGGCGTGGGATTACTTCAACAAGGTGCAGACGAAAGAGCAGAAGTACATCCCGTTCATCGCAAAAGACACACCGCCGCCGGTGTGGTTGAACAAAGCCATTTTGGAGAAGTACCGGCCCGAGATGAAGAAGTACTACTACGACCCGACCAAATACCCGACGTATCTTGATCAGTTGGGCATCAAGTATCCGACGGTGCGCACGCCATCGTCACCGAACGACCACTAACAGATAGGGGCGAGGCACGCCTCGCCCTATCACCATCCGCCTGGCATGGGCGACGCATGCGTCGCTCACCATCCGGCCGCCGCGGGCGACGCGTCGCTCACCATCCGGCTCCGTGGGCGACGCATGCGTCGCCCCTATGCGTGCTTACACTGTTCCGCTGCGCATGTATCCGGAGAGCGCAGCGAGTAATCGATCGACCTCCTCCGGCGTGTTGAAGAAGTGCGGCGACACCCGTAGGCCGGGTCGATCGTCGCCGCCGCGTGTGGTGATGCCGATCTTGTCTTTGTCGTAGAGCGTCTGTGCGACCTTGCGCGCGTCGAGCGCGGCCGGTTGGAACGAGACGACGGCGGCCGATCGCTCGGGGACAGGGCTGGTCCAGAGCGTCACGCCGTCGATCTTTGACAACCCGGCCATGAGCTGCTGTGCGAGCTGGCGCGACCGCTGCTCGATGGCTTTGCGGCCGACCTTGTTCTGGAACGCGAGCGCTTCGCCAAAGGCGATGATCGAGGACTCGTCGCGCTGGCCGAGCCCTTCGACTTTGCGTGAAATCCCCACCGCGCCCGGATACGCGCTGTAGATCGATCCCCACAAACGATCGTGCACGCGCGCGCTGACGTACAGCACGCCGCACTCACGCGCGCCGCACGGCCACTTGTGCGCGCTGCCCGAGTAGAAGTCGGGTTGAATGTCGGAGAGGTCCACGTCGAGCAGCCCAAACGTCTGCGCGCCGTCGATCATGCTGATGATGCCGCGGTCGCGCGCGAGCTTGCACAACTCCTTTGCGGGGAACAGATCGCCGACCGTGCTCGTGAGATGCGTGAACGACAGCACTTTGGTTCGCGGGGTGAGGGCCTTGCTGAAGGCGTCGAGGTAGTAGTCGGCACCGGGATGCGGATTCTTCTGCGGCACAACGGTGACGGTGTAGCCGAAGCGTTTGGCTTTCTCCTGCCACGCGGTGTTGTTGCACGGATGATTGTCGCTGAAGATCAGGACCTCGTCGCCGGCCTTCAAGTCCAGTCCCGTCGACACCAGGTTGTTCGCTTCGCTGGTGTTGCGCGTGATCACGACTTCTTCTGGCGTGACGCGCAGGAACTCGGCGAGCGCCTTGCGGGTGCTCTCTTTGGCGGGGCCCAGACGGGCGCGGTTCTGCTGCGAAGGGTCCTGATCAACGCTGCGCGTTTCGCGCGTCAGCGCTTCCAGGACTGGTGCAGACGACGGACAGAGATTGGCCGCGTTCATCACCGCCAGATCCGGTGGCATCACGAACTGTGCGCGGACCGCTTTCCAGAACGCCTCGCCCGTGGTCGGACCGCTGGCCGGCAGCGATGGACGCGCGCCCGCCGTTTGTGCCCACGCGGGATGCGCGAAGAGTGCGGCGGACCCGCCGAAGGCAAATAACCGGGTGAAGTCCCGCCGGGA